>JAGPES010000460.1 GCA_018057015.1 Pseudomonadales bacterium
CCTTCCTCAGCAGGTGGCCGCGATCGAGCAGGCCCTTGATCGTGCTGGCGCGCGTGGCCTCGGTGCCGATGCCCGTCGTCTCCTTCAGCTTCTGCTTCAGACGCGGGTCGTCCACCAGCTTGGCCACACCCTTCATCGCCTTGACCAGTTCGCCCTGGGTGTAGGGCTTGGGCGGCAGCGTTTTCAACGCCTTTAGTTCGACCTGTTCGACCCCGCAGCGCGATCCGCTCGCCAGTGGCGGCAGCACCTGGCTGCGCTGCGCTTCCTCGCCATCAGGAGCGTCCGGCTCCGGTTTCGCCAGTATGCGGTGCCAGCCAATCACGGCGATCTGCTTGCCCACCGCCACGAGCGCCTGGCCGCCGCAAGCGAGCTGCGCCACCGTGCGGTCGAACTCATGGTCCGGGAGGAACTGCGCGAGGTAATGGGCGCGGATCAGCCGGTAGACAGCCAGCTCCTTCGCGTCCATGGCCGACAGGTTGGCGGGCTCCAGCGTCGGGATGATGCCGTGGTGCGCCGTCACCTTGCCGTCGTTCCAAGCGCGCGAACGCTGGTTGCGGTCGAGCTGGCCGACCAAGGATCGCAGGCTGGGATCGGTGGCGAGCAGTGCATCGAGCACCGCCGGCACTTCGGCAAGCATGCTTTCGGGCAGATATCCCGAGTCGCTGCGCGGATAGGTCGTCGCCTTGTGTGTCTCGTACAGCGCCTGCGCGATGTCGAGCGTCTCCTGCACCTCGAGGCCGAGCTGACGCGAACACACTTCCTGCAAGGTGCCTAGATCGAACGGCAGCGGCGGTGCCTCGCGCACGCGCTCGGTGTCCACCGACACGACCTGCGCATCGCGTGCCGCGCGAAGGCGGTCCGCAGCCTGCTGCGCCACCGTCTGTTGAAGGCAGCGATCCGCTGCATCCGTGCTGCCTTCGGGCGGCATCCAGCTCGCGGTGAAGGACTGGCCGGCATGGACAAGCAGCACATCCACGGTCCAATACGGCACGGAGACGAAGCGCGCGATCTCGCGATCACGATCCACGACCAACTTCAGCGTCGGCGTCTGCACGCGGCCCACCGACAACACGCCGGTATAGCCAGCCTGGCGCCCCAGCAGTGTGAACAAGCGGCTCAGGTTCATCCCGATCAGCCAGTCGGCGCGCGATCGGGCGAGTGCGGAGAAATACAGTGGCAGCGTCTCGGCGGACGGCTTGAGCGCCCCCAGCGCCTTGCGGATCGACGCATCGTTGAGCGCCGACAGCCAAAGGCGCTGAATCGGACCGCGGTAGCCGCATAGGTCGATGATCTCGCGGGCGATCATCTCGCCCTCGCGGTCGGCGTCGGTCGCAATAACCAGCTCGCCCGCCTTGGCCACGAGCTGCTGCACGAGCTTGAATTGCGCTGCGGTCGCCGCCTTGGGCTCGACACGCCAACGTTCAGGAAGAATGGGCAGTTGCTCGATGGCCCAGCGCTTGTATTGCTCGCCGTATCCTTCGGGCGGAACCGCCTCCACGAGATGACCGATGCACCAGGTCACGACGACACCTGCGCCGCTGTAGCAGCCATTGCTGCGTTGACCGGCGCCCAGCACACGGGCGATGTCCTTGCCCTGGGAGGGCTTCTCGCACAGGAAAACGCGCATGAAGCCCCCCGGGAAATGTGCGGTTCATCGGATGAGGGTCAGCATGGCGGGGCCAGGAGATGCCGGCAGCAAGGAAGTCGATTGGTGCGGACACCGCTTTGCGATTGGCAGGCGGTCCGTTGCTGCAGCGGTGCGGATAGACCGCGGGAGTTGGCACAGCAAGAGCGTCGTTTCGGGAGGGCGGCTGGAACTCCCTGGACAACCTTGGAGCTATCCCCTGGGGATAGCTCGCTGGTGCATCGCGGGCGTACGACGGTTGCTACAGCCGCCCTCTGGGGAGCGGCGATGGGCGAATTACTATCCGCCGACCGGCTTGGCACTGAGCGCCACCGACTCGATGCGGTATGGCAGGATGCCCACGCGCCGGGCCTCGACCTTGAACGTGACGCGCTCGTTCTCGTCGGCATCCTCCCACTCGTCGCGCACGGTGCGGCCCTCGACCAGCACCCGCATGCCCTTCTGGTACAGCGTCTTCCAGTGTTCGGCCTCGCGATGCCACAGTTCCACTGGCGCCCAGAAGCCGCCGCGATCTTCATAATCGCCGTCCTTCTTCGGGATCGGGTTGTCGAAATAGACGTTCAGTCGAAGCAGCCGGCGCGGCTCGTCGTTGCCGTTCTGGAATTCGCGGTAGTCCGGCGCCGAACCGATGTTGCCCTCGCCGACGAAGTGCGTGCTCATGGTGACTCCTTGGTGGTGGATGGAACGGGCGCGGTATGCCCGTGGACACGGCGCAGGTAAGCCGCTTCGGCCTGCGCGGCCTTGCTGGCGCACGCCTGGGCTTGGCGAGCGATGCTGTGAGTCAGGCTGATCTGCATGTTCAGCACGATGCGCTGCAGCTCCATCGCATACAGCTCGTCAATCAGCGCGGCCGGCGTCGCGGAGTTGGCCAGCAGAGCCTCCCACAACGCCACGCCCATTGAAGAACGGTCGAGATTGCGCCAGCGCAGGAAGGTCGTCCCTGCGCCAGTCGTCTGCTGGGCCAGTTGCACGCCGAGCAGGCTGAAGGGGTAGGCGCGCGCCTGGGGCAACACGCGTCGCTGTGCCAGGCCGATCACGCCATCACGCAGCGCCGTGCACTGGCTGGCCCAGTTCTCCAGACTCCCCTTACCCTTAAAAGGCTGTAAAAGGCCTTTTAGGTAGCCTGCGTGTTCCAGCCGCTGGAAGTCCGCCTGTTCCAGCGCCACGAAGCGCGTGGCGTGGCTGATGGGGGGCGATGCTGTCATGCGGCGGCCCCCTCGTCACCTGCCCGACCATCGGAGGCGCCATCCGTGTGCACCGGGGCATCGGGCTCGAGGACGGGTGCAGCAGGCGGTGTGTCGTGCTTGCTCGTCCGCCGCGCGATCGGTGGCGCGAACCGCGAGCGGTGCATGCCTTCCAGCACCTGCTGTGGCAGCTCGCCGAATTTCTCCAGCGCCGCTCGTGCCGCCGCGTTCTTCACCGCGAAGTCGGCGCGCGTCGTGCCCGAGTAGCGGTACTGCTGGGCCAGCGAGAACAGGCTGCGCAGCG
>JAGPES010000461.1 GCA_018057015.1 Pseudomonadales bacterium
CGCCGACTTCTGCCCGTTGATGATGATCCTGTCGCCGCGCAGCGTCGCGACGCAGTTCGGCCGGCCGTATTGGCCGCGCGCATCGAGGATCTGCTTGTTAGGGTCCAGCGAGTCGCTGCCGTGGTCGGGCTCGGTGATGCCCCAGCAGCCGATCATGGTGTCCGGGAAGCGCTCCAGCAGGAACTGGTTGTTGAACTTGGCGGCCAGATACATTGGCAGAATCGCCGCGCCCAGGGAGATCGCGAGGCCCGCGTCGCCGTAGCCGAGTTCCTCGAAGATGACAGGGAACAACACGCTGAAATCCTCGGGCGACAGCGAACCCAGGGTTTCCATGTTGATGCCGAGGTCGAGGTACTTGCGCCGGACTTCCCAGTACGGCGAGTCGGGCGCGATGACTTCGGCGGCGCTCATGCGATCGAGCCGGATGCCGGCCGGGCGCATCACGTTGACCGCGAACTCGCGCAGCGTGCGCTGGAACTCGGCGATCATCGGCGGCAACGGCGGCTCGGCCCCGGAGATGGTGAGCTTGCCTTTCGGGGTTTCCGGCCATTCGATGGCGCTCATGGGTGACCTCCTGCTTCCGGCTGTTTAATGTTGTTGCGCGGTTCACAAAAGCCCGGCCACGGTGTGGTTCCATGGCGGCTGGCGGAATTTATAGCCGACCCGTACTCGCGAGTAGATGTTTACTCACGACAATTAACTTGTTAGTTTGCGACAGCGCCTTTCGGAACCGATCCACAAGACCACGACGCCGATGCTGATCGAGACGAGAACCCGACCTGGCAGCGTCAGGCACCTGATATACGGCCTGAACCCGCTGATCACGCTGCTGCGCCAGCACGGTGCGGACGTCGAGGCGATGCTGGAGATGGCGCGCATACCGGCACGGGCCCTGGCCGACCCGGACTACATGCTGACTCCCGCGCAGGAGCTCAACTTCACCGAACGTGCGCTGGCCGAGCTCGGCCAGCCCGACCTCGGGCTGCGCCTCGGTCCGCGCTACCACCTGTCGGCCTACGGCATGCTCGGGCTCGCCGTGATGACCAGTTCGAATCTCGTGGACGCTTTCGCGGTGCTGTTCCGCAACATCCTGATGACCTGGACCTACGTGCACTGGTCGGTGCGCACCGAGGGCGGAGTGGCCATTATCGCGGCCAGCCGCCAGCGCGACCTCGGCGGCTGCCACCAGTACATGATCGACCGCGGCCTCGCGGCCGCGTACACCATTGCCGCCGAAGCACTCGGCAAGCGCCTGCCGCTGATCGAGGCCAACGTCACCCAGCCCGAGCCCGTGTACGCGGGCTCGTACCGCGAGTTCTTCGACTGCCCGGTCAATTTCGGTGCCGCCTCGAACGACTTCCGCTTCGCCGAGAGCTTCCTCTACGAGCCGCTGGTGCAGAGCGAGACGGCCTCGGCTCGGGTGTTCGCCGCGCAGTGCGAGCGCATCTGCGCGGAGCTCGAGCGCGGCGGCAGTTTCGCCGAACTGATCCGCCAGCACCTGGTCCAGCTGCCGAACCAGCTGGCCAGCCTCGAAACCATCGCCGATCGCCTGTGCACGACGCCGCGCACGATCCAGCGCAAGCTCGCGATCGAGGAAACCAGCTTCAAGGAACTGCTCGAGGACGTGCGCAAGAACCTCTCGCTCGAGTACCTGCAGGCCACCGATCTCTCGATCGAGGACATCGCGCTGCGCCTCGGCTACGCCGATGCGCCGAGCTTCAGCCATGCGTTCAAGCGCTGGACCGGCAAGTCGCCGCGCAGCGCGCGGGCGTAGCCCTGGCACCCGCGGCCGCGCCGGAAGCCGGCAATCCGGAGATCCTGATGCAACAGTACGCGGACACGGTAGAGCTGATCGCACTCGCCGCCGGCGCGGCACTGGCCAGCGGCATCAACCTTTACGCGGTGATGCTGGTGCTGGGCCTGCTGGGACGCTTCGCCGCCGTGGAGCTGCCGCCCGGCATGGAACTGCTGCAGCACCCGCTGGTGCTCGGTGCTGCCGGCGCGATGTTCCTCGCGGAATTCGTGGCCGACAAGATTCCCGGCCTCGACTCGCTGTGGGATGCGCTGCACACCTTCATCCGCATCCCCGCGGGCGGGCTGCTCGCGGCGGCGGCCGCGGCGCCGGTCGGCCCCGACTTCGCCCTCGCGTCCGGCATTCTCGGCGCGGGACTCGCCGCCAGCACCCACGCCACCAAGGCGGGCGGCCGGCTGCTCATCAACACGTCCCCGGAGCCGCTCAGCAACTGGGGCGCATCGCTCGGCGAGGACGCGCTGGTGATCGCAGCGATGTGGCTCGCGGTGTATCACCCGTGGTTGTTCATCGGCGCGGCGGCGCTGTTCCTGCTGCTGCTGGCCTGGCTGCTGCCGAAGTTCTGGCGCGGCGTGCGCATGCTGTTCGCGCGCATCGCGCGGCTGTTCCGTGCCGGCGCGCCGCCCGCTCGTGACTGCAGGCCCTGAGCAACGGGCGCGACCACCGCGGCGCGGCTGTCGCATTACGGTTTTCTCAGGATCGCGCCGGTGCGCCGCTTCGGCGCTATTCTGGCGCGCCATCACGGCCACTCACGCAGGAGATACGATTCGTGGAGATCAAGACCGACTCGGCCCGCCCGACCACCTCCACGCGAGACCGCGACCAGTTGCAGCGCGACCTCGACGCCTGGCTGAAGCACAAGCTCGGCGCCGACGCGCGCCTCGGCGAGCTGTCGGCGCCGCAGGGCAACGGCATGTCCAGCGAGACGCTGCTGTTCGACCTGCAGTTTCGCGAGGACGGCGTCGAGCGCTCGCTGCGCTGCGTGGCACGCCTGCCGCCGGATGCCGGCGCGATGCCGGTGTTCCCCGAGTACGACCTGCTGAAGCAGTTCCGCGTGATGCAGCTGGCGCGCGAGCGCTCGAACGCGCCGGTGCCGCGCATGCTGTGGTACGAGGCGGACGCCTCGCACCTCGGCGCACCGTTCTTCGTGATGGAGCGCGCCGACGGCGAGGCGCCGCCCGACGTGCCACCCTACGTGTTCGACTCCTGGCTGCTGCGCGCCGATCCTGCCGACCGCCAGCGACTGCAGAACAGCGCCATCGACGTGCTCGCGACCCTGCACGCGATCGCGCTCGGCCCCGAGGATCTCGCG
>JAGPES010000048.1 GCA_018057015.1 Pseudomonadales bacterium
AGCGGCGCCAGCGGCGCCAGCGGCAGCTGCTCGACCTCCAGTTGCAGCGACGCCGCGCTGCCATCCGCGGCCGCGCTGCCGCGCAGGCCGATGCTGCCGCCCTGCGCGATCGGCAGCGCGGCCTCGCTGGCGAGCGGCGCGCTGCCGGCGGTGTCGAGGTCACGCAGCACGAGCCTGCCGCCGGCGACCGTGTAGGCGAGCGCCGGCTGCGTCGACGCATCGGCCAACGCCGCCTCGATGCCATCGACGGCGAGCTCGCCGAGCGCAAAGCTCCACGGCGCCACCGCCTCGAGCGCGGGTCGTCCGGCGGGTTCTCCCGTCACGGCGGTGAGCGCGAGCTGGCGGATTGACCCGTCGGCACGGCGTTCAACTGCGGTCCTCAACCCGCGCAGCGCCAGTCGCTGCGCCTGCAGGCGGCGCGTCGCCAGGTCCGCCTGCGCCCCGGCGAGCGAGAGGCTCGCGAGGCGGGCCAGCGTCTCGCGCTCGCTCCCGGCCACGAGCACGACATCCGCGAGTTCGAGCGCACCGCCGCTCAGCTGCAATTGCAGCGCGCCCGCCCCAAGCAGGCCCGAGACGCCGAAGCCGACGCTGCGCGCGCCGAGGTCCAGCGCCAGCGGCGCGGCACGGCTCGCATCGGCCAGCGCGAGCGCCACGTCTTCCAGCACGAAGGCCTTCAGGCCAAAGCGCCAGGGCTGTGCCGGCGCGGCCGCCTGCGCGGGCGCCGCCGGGGCCGGCGCATCAGCCAGCAGCCCGGACCAGTCCAGCACGCCCGCGGCATCGATGACGGCCGCGATGCGCCCGTCCTTGACGCGCAACGATTCGACATCCACGCTGCGCGCGGCCAGGTCCGCGCGTCCACCCTCGAGCTCGATGGTCGCGAGCGCGAGCAGCGGCGCCCGGTCATCTGGGCGCTGCAGCACGAGATCGCGCACCGTGACGCGCAGCGCGTCGGCCCGCAGCGCGAGCGCACCACCGTCGTTCGTGAGCTCATAGTCGAACGACGCATCGATCACGCCCGCAGGCGGCGCCAGGCGCAGCTGCTCGCGCGCGAAATCCCAAAGCTGGCGCGGTTCGAAGCCCTGAAGTTGCACCGCGCCGCTGGAGGCAAGCGGATGCAGGCCGATCTCTCCGCTCCATGCGAGCCGCGCGCCGCCCGGCAGGCCTATCGACACCGTGCCCGGGCCGCGTCGTCCTTCAATCGTGGCAATGCCCTCGAGCTGCAGCGCCAGCGGGCCGAACTCCGTGCGCACGGGTTCGGCGCTGCGCAGATCGCCGTAGCGCAGTTGACCCCCGGCCAGCACGGCGCGCTGCAGCTGCACGCGTACCGGTTCGCTCGCGGTCCCGGGCTCGGACGGCGGCAAGGCGTCCAGCAGGCGCTGCAGGTTCAGGCGTCCGTCACGCTCCGTCACCACGTCGAGCACGGGTTGTTCCAGCTGCAGATCGGCGAAGGTCCAGGCACGGTGCAAGGGGCTGGAGAACTCGAAGTCGACGAACAGCCGCGCGATGCCGAGCACCGGCACGCCGGCGGCATCGGCCAGTGCGACATCGCGCGCCTCGAGCGTGCCGAGGAATGGATTGATGTGCAGCTCCCCTACCGCGGCCTGCGCGCCCAGCTGCTCGCGCGCGATCTCCGGCAGCGCGTGGCGCAGCCAGGCCGGCAGCACCAGGAATCCGAGCAGCGCGTACGCGGCGAGAACGCCGAGCGGCACCAGGAAACGGCGCCGGCGCCACCATGCGTCGCGGCGGATCATTGCATTGCGCAAGCGCTGGCGCAGAACCGGGCCGATCACGCCGGCTGGAGCCCCGCCAGCACCGCCGGGATGTTCGGCTGCCCGTTGCTCGCGGTCAGTCCGCCGTCAGCCACCACGGTGGTGCCCGTGACGTAGCTGGCATCGTCGCTGACGAGGAACAGCGCGACCCTGGCGATCTCCCCGGGCTGGCCGGCACGCCGCAGCGGAATCGCCTCGCGCCAGGCCTTGGCCAGTGGCTCGATGCCCATCGTGCCCCCGGTGAGCGGCGTGTCGATCCAGCCCGGACACACCGCGTTGCAGCGGATGTTCTCGCCGGCGTGGTCGAGCGCCACCGTGCGCGTGTAGTTGATCACCGCGGCCTTGGCGGCGTTGTAGGCCGCGAAGCCGTAGTCCGCGCCGATGCCGGAGATCGAGGCGGTGTTGACGATGGCGCCGCCGCCGGCCCGGCGCAGCGCGGGAATCGCGGCCTTGCAGCCGTGAAAGACGCCGTTCAGGTCGACGTCTATCACCTGCTTCCATTGTGCGACGTCGAGGGTGACCGTGTCGCCGAAGCTGCCGATGCCGGCGTTGTTGAACATGATGTCGAGGCGACCGAAGTCGCGCTCCGCGGCGGCCACCAGCGCCTCGATCTCCCGCAGGCTGGTCACATCGCTGCGCAGGAACACGGCCACCCGCTCGCCCGCCTGCGCGTTCAGCTCGCCGGCCAGCACATGCCCCGCGCTCTCGTCGAGATCGCCCAGCACCACGCACGCGCCCTCGGCCACGAACAGGCGCGCCGCGGCGGCGCCTATCCCCGAGGCGCCACCCGTGATCACCGCGACCTTGCCTCCGAGCCTGCCCTGCTGCCTGCTGTTCATGCGTGCACTTCCCTCACTTGAAACTCAGTCGAACCACCTTGCCCTGCCCGCCTTCCATCTGGTAGTAGGGCAGGTTCGAGGTGGTGGTCCAGACGTTGCCCTCGGCGTCCACCTCGAGCTCGCGCGTGAAGCTCACCCGGCTCGGCAGCAGGTAGGTGCTGAACTGCTCCGTGCGCGGGTCGAAATGGATCAGCGTGTCGGAGTTGGTACCGCACAGCCAGATGGTGTCGTCGCGCTGATCGATGGCGAGCGCGTAGACCATGTCGCCGCGCCCGGTGGGCAGTGCGAACTCGCGGAAGTCCCGTGTCGCCGGGTCGTAGCTGAAGAACTTGCCCTCGTAGTAGGACGGCACCCACAGCACGCCGCGGCTGTCGATGCGAAAGCGTCGCGGCGCCGGGAACGGCGTGTCGATCATCTCGATCGCGCCGGTGGCCGGCGTGATCACGCCGAGGCGGCTGTTGTTGAACTGCGAGAACCACACCCGCCCGTCGGGCGCGACGTCGATGCCGTAGGGCACCGGGTTGATCTCCGGATCGGCCACCACCGACTGGCCCTTGAGCTTGAAGGCGTTGGCCGCCCAGATGATCGGGCCCATCGCGCGCGCCATCAGCCACTGGCCCCAGTTGCGCGTCGGCAGGTCGAAGACCTCGAAGGTCTCCGACGCGGTGTCGAAGCGCGCCACGTGGTTCGTCATGCTGGCGGTGTACCAGATGTCGCCGTCGCGATCGAAGCGCAGCGTGTGCGGGTATTTCACGCGGTCCGGGTGATCGAAAGTACGGAACTGCTCGGTGACGGGGTCGAAGCTCGCGAGGCCCTTGCCCACGCTCAGCGTCATCCACAGCTTGCCGTCCGGCGCGACCTGGATGCTGTGCGGGGCCACCGTGGGCGTGTGGTGCGTGTAGCGGCGGCCGCGCTCGGCCAGGATGCCGAGGATGCCGCCTTCACGCAGGTCGTTCACGGGCACGTCCCAGGCCGCGGTTTCGTTCGTGCGCGGGTCGAGGCGGTAGAGCCGGTCGCCGATCCAGTCCACCGCGTACAGCCGGCCGTCCTTTCCGAGCACGCCGTCGTGCAGGAAGGAGGTCTGCTCGCCCACCTCCCACTCGTCGATCACGACCGCGGCGCCCGCCGGATCGAGCACCGCCGGATTGTCCGGGAAGCTGTCCAGCGCGCGCGTTTCCCGGTCCCACGCCGCGTTGAGCACGGCGGGCGCCTCGTCGTAGAGCTGCTGCGTCATCACCGCGCCGAACTCGGCCATCATGTCGAAGATGCCGTGCCAGTCCTGTTCGCTGCGCAGGATACGCGTGGTGCTGGAACCCTGCTGGTGACACATCAGGCACTGGATGGCGAACTGCGCGCTGAGCGCGGGCGAGGAGAACTGCGCGCCGGCATACCAGTCGCTCGCCGGCAGGTCGTGTATCCACAACGACTTGGGCAGCGGCCTGAGCACCACCGCGCGCTCCAGCGCCGTGTCCTGCCCCAGCGCGATGCCGCTCTCCTCCACCGTACCGAAACCGATACGGCGCACGCGCAAGCGATAGTGGCCGGGCAGCAGCCCGTCGAGCCGGTATCTGCCCTCGCCATCGGCGTAAACCGTCGTGGTGCGCTTCAACTCGACGTTGGTCAGGGACACCTGCGCCAGCGCGACGGGGGCGCCCTGTTCGCCGTTCACGGCGCCGGCGACGGTCGCCGCGTGGCCATGACACGCCTGCACCACGGCCAGGACCAGGAACATTGCGGAAAATGCGTGGCGCGACATGGAACGATCCTCGACCCGGAATGCCGCGACTCTATCGGCTCGGGTAGCGCTGTCAACGTGAACGGGAGTTGCTGGCGGTTTTGTAATGCGCGCCGCCACGCACGGCGGCGACTTCAGCATCCGGCGCTCGCGGCGACAGCTGCCCGCGACGCGGGCAGGCGGAGCATTGCCAGCAGCACGCCGGCGAGCAGCAGCATGGCGCCGAACAGCGCCAGCATCACCACGTAGCTGCCGGTGGCGTCGAAGGTCAGGCCCGACAGCGCGAAACCCGCGGTCACCATCACGGTGGTCAGCGGCAGCATGGTGCCCATCACGCGGCCGTAGCTGGCCAGGCCGAACACCTGCGGCAGCAATGCGCCCCAGACCGGCACGCTGGCACCGCTGGCCAGTCCGATGCAGAAAATCGCCAGCATGATCAGCGCGTAGGACGGCATCAGCGCCAGCATGCCGATGCCCGCGAACATCAGGCCCACGGCGACCAGCAGCAACAACTTCTTGTTCAGCCTGTCCGCCAGGAAGCCGAACCCGAGCTTGCCCGCTATGCCGCCGACCGGCGCTGCCATCAGCAGCGTGCCGGCATCGCCGGGCGTGAAGCCGGCACTGGCCACGTAGGGGCTGAAATTGGCGAGCACGGCCGAGATCGAGCAGAACAGCGCGCCGATCGGCAGCCCGATCAGCCAGTATTCGCGGCGGGCCAGGATCTCGCGAAAGCCCATCACCGCCGGCGCGGGCACCGGCTGCGCCGTACCCGTCGCGGGCGCCGCGACGGGTGCGGCGCGTACGCTGACAAGCAATGCCGGCAGCAACCCGAGCAGTACCGCCGCGCCGTAGCACTGCAGCGTGGCGCGCCAGCCGAACTGCTCCAGCAGCAACACGAACAGCGGCGGCACCACGAAGCCACCGATCGATTGACCCAGCGCCGCGAAGCCGAGCGCACGCCCGCGACCGACCTCGAAGCGGCGCGCCAGCACCGGGTTGATCAGCAACGGGCCGAGGAAACTGTTGGCCACCGCCATGCTGAGGGCGAACAGCGCGACGAACACCCAGATGTTCCCGGTCATCGACAGCGCCAGCAATCCGCCACCGTAGACCAGTGCGCCCGCGGCCATCAGCCGACGCGGCGAGTGGCGATCGACCAGCACGCCGGCGAGCGGTGCGATCAGGAAGGAAACCAGCGTGGAAACGGTCATGCTGTACATGACCTGCGTACGGCTCGCGCCGAATTCCTGCTGCAGCGGCAGCACCAGGAAACTGAAGCTGTAGGTGTAGAAACCGACCATGAACAGCTGCGCCAGCAGCGCACCGCCCACCATCGGCCAGCCGGACGCGGATACGGGCGCGATCGCTGCCTGCTGGCCGGTAGTCGTCATCGTCGCGTCGCCCCTGTTGTCCGTCGCAGGGCGACGCCCCGGTTCCCCGGAACTGTAACGACCACGTCGGGGCGAAGTCAAAGGACGACTGGAGCCGGTCGCTTCCTGGCTGCAGCACCGGGTGGCCCGCGCATCCGTGCGCGACGTGACGGGCGCCGCAGGGGACGATGCCGGCGGAAATCGCTACACTGCGCCCCGCGATCATCCGCCACCCGTCCCCGGAGGAACCCGTTCTGGACCCGTTGAGCCAGGCTGTACTGGGAGCCAGCGCCGCGCAGAGCGGCGCCTCGGCGCACGAGATGCGTGCGGCCGCGGTCGTGGGCCTGCTCGGCGGCATGGCACCGGATCTCGATGTGCTGATCCGCTCCACGCGCGACCCGCTGCTGTTCCTCGAGTACCACCGCCAGTTCACGCACGCGCTGGCCTTCATCCCCTTCGGCAGCCTGCTGGTTGCGCTGGTGCTGTACGGGCTGTTCGCGCGACGCTGGCTGTCGTTGCGCATGACCTGGCTCTACGCCGCGCTCGGCTACGCGACGCACGGGCTGCTGGATGCCTGCACCACCTACGGCACGATGCTGTTGTGGCCGTTCTCGGACGCGCGCATCGCGTGGAATCTGGTCTCGGTGATCGACCCCGCGTTCACGCTGCCGGTGATGCTGCTGGCGGGCCTTTCGGTTGCCAGGCGCAGCCGCACGCTGGCCGTGATCGCGCTCGCCTGGGCCGTGGCCTACCCCCTGCTCGGCATGGTGCAGCGCGACCGCGCCAGCGCCGTGGGCATGGAGCAGGCGCTGGCGCGCGGGCACCGGCCGCTGCGGCTCGAAGCCAGGCCGAGCTTCGCCAACATCTTGCTGTGGAAGATCGTGTACCAGGCAGGGGAACGCTTCTACGTCGACACCGTGCGCGTGGGCGCCGGCACGCGCTTCTACCCCGGCGAATCGGTGCCGGTGCTGGATGCGCGCCGGCACCTTGCGTGGCTGCAGCCCGGCAGCCAGCAGGCCAGGGACGTGGAGCGCTTTCGCTGGTTCTCCAACGACTACCTCGCGCCGCACCCGGAGGATCCGCTGCAGGTGATCGACATGCGCTTCTCGCTGGTGCCGAACCAGGTCGACCCGCTGTGGACCATCCGCCTCGACCCGCGCGCGCACCGCGAGCAGCACGTCGAGTACCTGGTCTCGCGCGACACCGGGAACGGCAAGGTACAGGAATTCAGGCGCATGCTCCTCGGGCGCTGAGCGTTGCCTTGATCGCCGGCGCCCGCGAGCGCGCGCCAGAGTCGCGTACCCAATGCGCAGTGCCCTCACGCGGGCAAGGCGAATAGAATCGCCGCTACTGCCACAGGATGCGCCCATGGAAGACCGTCTCGAGAACCTCGAATCCAAGATGATGTCCGCCGAGGACCAGATCGACGCGCTCAACCGCACGGTTTGGCGCCAGCAGCAGGAGCTGGACGTGTTGCGCGAACAGTTCCGGCAACTCGCGCAGCAACTCAAGAACGTGCAGGAGGCGCTTCCGCTGCCTCCGGGCCAGGAGATTCCCCCGCACTACTGAGCCCGCGTGCGGCGTGGCGCCATGGCGAGCGGAAGCCCTGCGATGAATGAAGACCTGTTGCTGGGCAATGCCGACTGCCGCGTGCGCGTCGATGCGGCGCGCGGCGGGCGCATCGCCTCGCTTTGCGTCTACGGCGAGGAACTGCTGGTCGGGGCCAGCGACGATCCGCTCGCCTGGGGCAGCTATCCGCTGGCACCGTGGGCGGGACGGTTGCGCCAGGGTCGCTTCTGCTTCGAGGGCCGCGAGTACCGGATGCCCTGCAACCCGGGCCCGCACGCGATGCACGGGACCGTGTTCACGCGCCGCTGGCAGCGCGTCGCCGCAGACACGCTGCGCATCGAGTTGCAGCCCGGCTGGCCCTTCGACGGCTTCGCGGTGCAGCGCTTCGTGCTGCACGACGACGGCCTCGACGTGCAACTGGAACTGCATGCACGCACGCAGGCCTACCCTGGCAGCGCGGGTTTCCATCCCTGGTTCCGGCGCCGGCTTGGCCGCGGCGAGCCGCTCGCACTCGATTTCAGCGCCGCTCGGCGCATCGTACTGGACGGCGAGGGCCTGCCTACCGGCGCGCTCGCGCCACCCGACACCGCCGCGGGCGACGACTGTTTCACCGGCCTGCGCCATGATCCCTGCCTGCGCTGGCCCGGCGTGCTCAGGCTGCGGCTGTCATCGAATCATGCGCACTGGGTGGTCTACGAGCGCCCGGCACACGCGCTCTGCGTGGAGCCCTGGACCGCGCCCCCCGATGCGCTGAACGGCACGTCGGCGCTGGTGCGGCCCAGCCAGCCGCTGCTGCTGGAGATGCGCCTGCGCTGGGAACGGGAGCCCTGAGGCGCGCCAGGACCCCCGGGTCCGCGGCCACGCATCGGCGCCCCGAAGCCCGGCCTGGGGCGACGTGCCGCCGCGCAGGCTCCTAGCGCACGACGAACTTCCTGCTGCCGACGGGCTTTCCGTCCAGCGTGATCTGCACCTCGTAATCTCCCGCCGGCCAGCCATCGGGCTTGCTGACGTGGAATTCGTGCGTTGCCGGGCCTGCGGTCGAGATGGTCATCGTGTCCTCCTTGACCACTGCCACCTGCTCACCCATGTGGTACGTCCACCTGGCATCGAGGCTGGCCGTGCCGGTGCCGGTGGTGTCGATCGAGGCGTAGAGCGTATCTGCTGCCGCAAAGGTTTCGGTGACCGCCGAGACCTTCTTGTCGGCGCCGATGGCGTTGCCCAGCGTGATTGCGGCAACCGCGACGCCAGCGGGCGCGACCGGCGGCGGGGCGGGTTCCGCGGCCGGCGGCGCGGGCATGCTCACGGGCGGCGGCGCGGGCTGGGCCTGCGGCGGCTCTTCCTTCTTGCCGCAGGCGACAAGCGCGAGCGAGATGGCGGCAACGACCGCGAGGGCCGCGTGTACGGACTTGCTACTCATGATCGGCTTCTCCATGTCTGCGAATGCGGATGTTTGCTCAAGCCTTCGGCGGGATCTTCAGCTTCTGGCCCGGGAAGATCTTGTCGGGATTGTCGAGGATGTCCCTGTTCGCCTCGAAGATGCGCTTCCAGTCATTGGCATGGCCGTATTCGCGCCTGGCGATCTTCGAAAGGGTATCTCCCTTCACCACCACGTACTCCTTCGTCGCGGTCGAACTGGAACCGCTCCTGACGTTGGAGAAGTCGGGCATGTCCTTGCTCATGGATTCCTCCTGCTGATCGGTCGGAGCGACCGGGATGGCGCGCCGTGCGGTGACGGTATACCACGCCCCGCGGCTACGTCGAAAGGGTGCGGCTGCGCGGCGCAAATCGCTGCGTCGCCGCCAGCGGACAGGCAGCACGACCCACCTCGGGAAGGGCGGCGATCAGTCGTGCCCGGCTTCGGGCGGCCGCAGACGGTGCACGCCACGCGGCGTCCAGGGCAGCTCATCCCCCAATTCGAGCGCGTCAGCGCCGATCCTGAGAATCGACAGCCACATCTCCGTGCCCTGCAGCCCGGGAGGGCGTCCGGGGGCGAAGGCGAAACCGGCGCCATCAACCCAGCGTGCGGCAATGAGCGGCAGTTGCCGTTCGATGAATGCCAGCACCTCGTCGCGACGATGGGCGCTCGATTGCGAGAGCAGCCAGAGCGGGTGCACCACGTCCAGCAGGTTGCAGGCGTTGACGTTGCGCGTCTCGAAGCCATCGTTGGCGCGGATGTGCGCGAGGATCGTGTCCAGCGCCGCCTCGGGGTAGGGCACGGGGCGGTCGAACTGCGCGTAGGTGCCGCGGGTCAGGCGGTAGAACCCGTTGACCGGTTCCAGCCAGCCGTCCTGCGCCCGCGGTTCGCCCCACAGGCCGGTCTGCGGATTGCAGGCGCCCTGCAGCCAAGCGAACAACGTGTCTGCCGGGCCCGGCAGGCCGAAGAAATGGCGATTCATCCACAGCGCCGTGCCCACGGCATCGACCCAGGCGCCCGCGCCCCAGGCATTGCTCGTCCACGGTCGCTTCGCCAGCAGCGCCTGCAGCTGCGGCGGGCTCATTTCCTGCGGCACCGCGAAGGGTCGCGGGAAACGCGCGTCCAGGCACATCAGCGCATAGCCCAGCGAGAGCACCATGTAGGCGGCGTTGCCGTCGTTCATCTCCGCCGCCAGATAGCCCGCGCAAGGCGGCGCGAGAGGATCCATGGGCATGCCCGTCCCTGGATCCTGGCAGGCCTGCAGGCGCGCGATCAGCGCCGGCGCCGACTGCCCCGGCGGCAGGCCGCCGAACGCGGCGGCGATCTCGATGGCGTCCGCGAGCGGGCGGATGCTCGCGGGCCGCGTGCCCGGGATGTCGGTGTAGCTGATCTCCTCGCCCGTGCGGACCTCGCTGCGGGCGAGAATACCCGGCCACTGCCCGGCGGCGCGGCGGCCGAAATCGGCGAGCGTACGCGCCAGCGAGGGGCGACGGTTCGCCGCGCTCGCCCGCTCGCGCCGGTCACGCAGCACCCTGGCCGGGTTGCCCGCCACCACCGCCCAGTCAGGCACGTCGCGCGTCACCACCGCGCCCGCCGCGACGATGCAGTGGCTGCCGATCGTGACGCCGTCGAGCAGCAGCGCGCCGGAGCCGAGCCAGACGTCGTCACCGATGCGGATCCCCTTCGAGGACAGGCCCTGCTCGTGGATGGGCCGGTCCAGGCGCGCGTGGTTGTGGTTGAAGCCGAGGATGCTCGCGTGCGCACCGACACGGACATGGTCGCCCATGTGCACGCGGCCGCGGACCACGGCGAACGGGTTGATCGTGCAGTGGGATCCGGCCGTCACTTCGTCGGTCACATAGGCCCGGGCCGCGATGTAGCAGTCGTCGCCCAGCGTGACCCTGGTCGGTGCGAGGCCGGCCTGCGGCGAAACGTAGCAGCGCGCCCCGCAGCGCAGGCGGTCCTGTGCGACCCACTGCGCCTGGAAGGCCATCTGCTGCGCTCGCGCCTCGGCGGAGGCCTCGCCCCAGAACAGCCAGGGACACCAGTCGAAACGCGTGGCCTGCGTGCCGCGCGCGGCATCCGCTGTCACCCCGGGGTCCGCGGCCGCGGTGCCCTGGCGCTCGATCCAGCGCAGGAAGACCACCGTCGCGGGCTGGCGCAGGCCGCCGTGGCACAGCGAGCTCGTGTGCTGCTTGGCTTCGGCGATGATGGCGGTGTCGGCCAGTTCGTCGGGGTCCCGTCGGCCGCTATCGAGGTATTCCCGCACCGAGCGCTGCAGGTCCGCCAGATCGTGCCGGCCCGCGAGCAGTTGCCGATACAATCGCGGCACGTGCGTGCCGCCCAGCTCGTTGCGGCCCGCCAGCCGGCCCTGCAGCATACCGAGCCCGGCCTTGAGGCTCAGCTGCTCGAAGGAGCGCACCGGGTAGTGGCGCAGCACCGCGTGGCGCAGGATTGTCGCAGGCTGGGCCGAGGGTTCCCGGCAGCCCCTGAACACCACGCGGTGGCTGCCCTTCTCCAGGTCATAGCGATCGAGGTAGGGCCGGATCAGCCGGCCGTTCAGCGCCAGCTTCCAGACGTAGGGATTCTGCGCCGGGTTCGGCGGCGCAAAGGCGTAGCGGTGACGTATGCGCCGCGCCGGGTGCGCCTCTGCGGGATCGTCCTGCGTCGTCGGCACGTGCTGGATCCAGCGCAGCCTCGCGTGACTGCCACCGAGCGCGGTCAGCTCCGCCTCGAGGGCGTCGCGGCTCTCGGCATCGAGGAACTCGTCGGCATCCAGCGGAATCACCCAATCGGGATCGAAGCGTCCCACGGCCTGCGCAAGCAGGGCGTTCGTGACGCCGGCCTGATCGAAAGCCGCGGTCTCGATCCGCGTCACGGTGAGCGGCAGCCCCTCCGCGACCAGGGCCTGCAGGATGTCGCGCGTGCCGTCGAGCGTGTTGTGCTCCGCGATCAGCATGTGGTCGACGTACGCCAGGTTGTCGCGCACGAAGGCTTCGACGATGTCCGCCTCGTTGCCAATCATCGAGACGGAAACGATCCGCAGGTCACCGCCCGATTCCTGCGCGCCGCCATCGCTACGGCCCGCGCGAACGGCCGCCGGCGGCAATTGCCCCGCGACGGCCGGCTCGGGACCGGCAGCAACGTGCGGGATCCACGGCTCGTCGAGCAGCGCCGCGCGTGTCGCCTCGAGGCAGGCATGCCCGTACAGCTGGTCGGGCTCGAGATAGCTGCCCTCGGACCACTCGTTCCACGCGTTGACGAACAGGATCCGGCGCTCGCCCGCGAATGCCTCCCGCGTCGACTGCAGCATCGCGCGCAGCCAGCCATGGTAGGCCTCGACCGTGAAGTTCACCGAGATGTCCGCGGCATTCCCCCGGCGTGCCGTGTTGTCCCAGGCCAGCATCAGACCGCGGTGCAGCGGGTAGTCCGGCAGGGCGCGCGCGCGGAATCCGGCAGCGATCCTCGCGTAGTCGCGCACGCCGCCCGTGAACTCCGGGCCCAGGCCGATCGCCTGCGGCATCACCTGCGCCGAACGCGGCGCGCCGTGCGGCGGGAATTCGTAGCCCGCGTCGAAGCCCGCAGCCACTGCCTCGGCGCCGGAATGGCCGTAGGTCTCCGCCGCCACCAGGTAGGGCGGCGGCAAGCCGTGGCGCGCGAGCTCCTCGCGCCACGCGAGCACGGTTGCCGCCAGCCCGGGAATCAGCGCGGCGCGATAGACGAGGAGCAAGGGCCGGCCCTCGACGCGGATATAGCGCGGATCCTTCAGGTACGGAACGATGCTGCGGATGAATGCGAGGTTGTTCGCCGGGCTGTGGTCCTGGGCCACCAGCACGTCGCGCTCGCGGTCGCTCCAGCGCCGCGTCCAGGGCTCGTTGGCCCAGCACAGGCAGAAAGGGAAGTCCGGTGCCCCGCCATCCAGCATCTCGCGCAGCGGCCGCTCGAGCAGCTGCACGCCATCCTTGAGCCAGTAGTAGTAGTAGCAGAAGCCGTGGATGCCGTAGAGACGCGCCAGCGCCGCCTGCGCCTCGCGCACCTCGGGCAGCCTGAGGTCGTAGAAGCCCAGGTCCGCGGGCAGGCGCGGCTGCTGGTGACCCGGAAACAGCGGGCGCGCGCGCGTGACGCTGGTCCACTCGGTGAAGCCCTTGCCCCACCACTCGTCGTTCTCCGGGATCGGGTGGAACTGCGGCAGGTAGAAGGCGATCAGCCGTGGCTGGGTCTCGGATGTCACGGGCTCGATCTCCTCCTGGTGCCGTGGATCAAGCCGGCGCGTGCGGCGGCGCGAGGAATTCCTCGGCAAGCGCGATCAGGCGACGCGGCTCCACGTCGCGCACGCGTCCGCTGTCCAGCAAGCGCCACTCACGCACGTGCTGCGCGGCGAGAATGCGCTGCACTGCCTGCGGCTGGTCGGGGAAGGCTGCCCGGATCGCCGCGCGCCACTGCGCGCGCATCGCGGCGAGTTGTACCGCGTCAGCCGCGTGAGCCCCTGAGCCGACGAGGCGCGTGTATTTCGGCTCGTACAGGATCGCGGGCGGCGCGCACAGTGCAGCGCGCACGCAGAAGTCCCAGGCGGGATCGGGGCTGTCATCGCGAAAACCGCCGAGCTCCTCCCACAATCCTCGTTCGACCAGCAGGTTCCCCGCGCAGACCGCGTGGTTGAACTGCAGGAACGCCGCCGCGAGCGAGGGCGCCGAGTGGATCGCGTCGAGCCCGCGCATCAGTTCGTCCGCGACGGCATCGTCCCCGAAGCGCAGCTGGCGTCCCTGCGCATCCGCGAAACGGACCCCGCTGAAGCCCCATCGCCTGCCGCGGGCGAGCAGCAGCCGCGTCATCAGCTCGATGCGGTCGGCATCCCAGGCATCGCCCGCGCCGAACGGCGCGAGAAAGCGCCCGCGGGCCTCGCGCACGCAGGCATTCAGCGTCGGTGCCGCCACGCGCTCGAGCCGGCGGTGCGTCTGTCGCGCGAGCGACTGCGGATCCGCGGCGCCGGGGACGGGCTCTCCGGTCGGGCACAGGAGCACCGACACCAGCGCTGCATCGCCCGCGCAGGCCGGCAAGTCGGCGACAAATTCGATCCGCGGGGCATCGGGCGAAGGGCTCGCGGAATCGAGCAGTTCGTCGA
>JAGPES010000462.1 GCA_018057015.1 Pseudomonadales bacterium
GTTACCACGGGCACCAGTGCAAACCAGTCGATCAACGGCACGACTGGGGACGATCTCATCCGCGGCTACGCCGGCAGCGACGTCATCAACGCCCGCGAGGGGGATGACCTCGTCTTCGGCGGCGCCGACAACGACACGCTTCGTGGCGGCGGCGGCAACGACTGGCTGTATGGCGGGCAAGGCAATGACACGGTGTACGGCGACGCCGGTAACGACGTGCTCGTCGGTGGTGCGGGCGACGACAACCTCTACGGTGGTGTTGGAGCGGACGTGTTCAAGTGGCAGCTTGGGGACCAGGGCAGCACCAGCGCACCCGCGATCGACGTGGTCAAGGACTTCTCGGTAGCCCAGGGCGACGTGCTCGACTTGCGCGACCTGCTGGCCGGGGAGGCCCACCAGGGGGTCAGCGCCGGAAATCTGAGCGAGTACCTCGACTTCAACTTCGAGCCCGGTTCGGGCGGCAGCGTGGGTACCACCGTCGTCTCGGTGAAGACCCAAGGAGCGGCGATGAGTGCGCCAGACCAGATCATCCGCCTCGAAAATGTCGATCTGCTGGAAGGGCTGACCGACGATAATCAGATCATCCAGAAGCTGCTCAGCAACGGACGACTGATTACCGATTGACGATGCAGATCGCCTGCCGGGGAGTACCCGGCAGGCATAATCCAGAGACCCGGGTATGCCTTATGTGAAGAGAAATGCGACGGGCGAGATCGTCGCAGTGAGCAATTTCGAGGATGCGGAGCATTGCCATGAGGTCGATGGAGAAGATCCCGCGCTGCGGCTGTTCCTGCACCGCCTGAGCTCCACGCCGGGTCTGGCCGATACCGACCTTCAGCTCGTGCGGGTGCTGGAAGACTTGATCGACCTGCTGGTCGAGCGCTCGGTCATCCGCTTTACCGACCTACCTCCGGCCGCACAGGAAAAGCTCAGCGCACGCCGCAGCGCGCGCGTCTCGATGCGCAGCCTGAACCTGCTCTCGGAGCGGGACGGACAAATCCTTTAGGCTGCGCCTCGCGGGGGTGGGCGTTCTCGTTCGCGATTGCGGGGGCTGGAGGCCTGCAAGCTCATGCGGTCTCGCCCCTCAAGCCTTGCCAGGGCCGACGTAACGCACGCCCGGGCCGGTCATGCCATCGATCCCCAATGCCGGCAAGACGAGGCGCTCGGCGTCGCTACTCACACCCTCCGCAATCACCCGCACGCCGATGCTGTGCGCCAGCACGCACAGGCTGCGCAGCACGCTCTGGTTGCCGGCGTCGGTGTCGATGCCGCGTATCAGCGCGGCGTCCACCTTGAGGTAGTCGAGCCCGAGGTCGTGCAGATCGCCAAGCTGCTTGAGCTGACGGCCGCAGTGCTCGATGCCGATACGGCAGCCCAGCGGTTTGAGCGCGTGGCACAGCTCACGGAACTCGTTCGGGTGCTGCACGACGCCGTATTCCGGGACTTCGACCCACAGCTGGCGTGCGCTCGCGGGTTGCTCGGCGAAGCTCGCCAGCAGCAGGCTGCGGAAGCCGGCGTCGCGTAGCGATTCGGCCGAGATGTTGATCCCCAGCGGCTCACCGGAGCTGGCGATGCTGCGCAGCGCAAGGCGGACGACCTCGGCGTCGATGCGGTTGATTACCCCCAGGCGGGCCGCCCACGGCATGAAGTAGCCGGCGCTCTGGCAGCCGCCGTCCATTGCCAGGCGCACTGGCGCCTCGAAATGAAGCAGCTCACCGGTGGTGTCGACGACCGGGAAGCGCCCGAGCTGCATGCCGCCCGCCTGGAGTGCGCCCTCGATTGCTTGCCGCCAGCCGGCAAGCTCGGTGTGGGCGAGCGACGGTCGATCGGGATCGGCCACGCTGATCGCGCGCGCGCCAGCCTGTTCCGCAATGGCCAGGGCGCCGTCGGTGCGGGCAAGCAGGCTCTTGAGCGCGGTGCCTGGCGAGAACGCGCAGGCACCGAGCGGAAAGGCGACTTCAAGGCGCGTGCCGTCGCCCGCTAGGGCGAGGGCCTCTTCGATCACCGCCTGCACGCGCTTGGCGAGTCCGGTCGCGTCGTCCTCGCCGGTTGCCAGCAGCGCAAAGTCGGTGCCGTTCAGGCGGCCAGCCTCCCAGTCGGGGCGGGACGAAGCGAGGTGCAGCAGGTGGTGTCCGAGCGCGCGCAGCAGGTCATCGACCACGGGCCGCCCGTGCTGGCGATTGAGGCTGGCGATGTCGCCGACGCGGGCGATGACCAGGGTCCCGCCGGCCTGCTCGTCCTCGCGCGCTAGGGCGCTCTCCACCCGGCGCAGGAACTGGGTGCGGGTCATCAATCGTGTGAGGTCGTCATGCTGGCTCTGGAAGCGCAGCGCCTCCAGGCGCTCGGCCTCCTCGCCGAGCATCAGCCGCACGCGGGCGGACAGCGCGTTCATGGCACCGACCACGCGGCGGAACTCGAGCGTGCCGGGTTCGCGCGTGCTGACGAAGCGGCGCTCGCCGATGGCCGTCGCCTGCTCCACCACGTCGTCAAGCGGACGCAGGATGCGCTTGAGCAGCAGGGTGACGAGCGCGCCGCAGGCCACGCCGCCGACGGCGAACCACAGCAGCAGGTCCAGCGTGGAGCGCCACAGCGATTCGTAGGCATAGCGGTCGTGGCTGACCACGCTGAGTGTGCCGAACTGGTGCCAGCCGTCCTGTACCTGCGCCACGCCGGCCGCAGCCTGCATCGGGATCAGGGCGCGGAACCAGATGGGTACGTCGCCGTCGCCACCCTCGGCAACCTGCTCCGCGACCACTTCGCCCTTGGGGTCGACCAGGCGGATCAGCCGGTAGTGGCCGGTGTCCATGCGCGCCGACAGCTGCAGCTCGATGCTGACCGGGTCCTTTGGAAGGTGCGAGAGCGCGAGGGCCAGGCCGCCGGCGTTGTCGATATTCTTCACCGTCAGCGCCTGCACCAGGTAGTCGCGTGCCGACAGCGTGCCGACCACCAGGCTGCCGCCGAGGGCGAGCAGGGTGAGGCACAGGGTTGCGATCCAGAGTTGCTTGATCAGGGACATGGCGGGCGGCTCCGGAGAGGGCGTTGCGGGTTCATTGTTGAAGGTCCAGACCTTCAGCGCGCATGCGCTGCAGCACGCTACGCCAGCGCGAGAGGCGGGC
>JAGPES010000463.1 GCA_018057015.1 Pseudomonadales bacterium
TCGGGGCGGGCATGGCGGGTCCGTGGATCGGGCGCTTCATGGCGTGGTGCGGCGCGGACGTGATCAAGGTCGAGTCCAGGGCCTATCCCGACGTCACGCGGCTCTACATCCCGCCAAGCCGGCCCGAGCGGGGCGTGCAGCCCGAGCTGTCGCCGTGGTTCACGGACTGGAACGCGGGCAAGCGCTTCGTCTCGCTCGATCTCACCGTGCCCGCGGGTGCCGCGCTGGCGCGCAGGCTCGTCGCTGCCAGCGACGTGGTGATCGACAACAACAGCACGGGAATGCTCGCGAAGTTCGGGCTCGGCTTCGGGGAACTCGCGCGCATGAAGCCCGGCCTGGTGCTGTTGAGCAGCACGGGCTACGGCGACAGCGGCCCCGATCATCACTACGTGAGCTGGGGGCCGAACATCGAGACGCTGTCCGGGATCGCGAGCGTCTCGGGCTTCCCGCACCGCGCCTGCACGATGACGCAGTTCGCCTATCCCGATCCGCTGAGCGCCCTGCATGGGCTGTGCGCGATCATGGCCGCGCTGGAGCATCGCCGCGACAGCGGGGCAGGGCAGCACATCGACCTCTCGCAGCTCGAGTCGACCGTCGCCGCCATCGGACACCTCGCACTCGCCTGCCTGGCCGAGGGTCGCGAACCGCCACGCCGGGGAAATGCCTCGCCCGATCACGCGCCGCAGGGCTGTTATCCCTGCCTCGGGGACGATCGGTGGTGCGTGATCGCGGTGGCGGGCGAGTCGGAATGGGCACGCTTTTGCGATCTGCTCGGGCGCCCGGAATGGCTCGTGGACGAGCGTTACGCCACCGCGGACGCCCGGCGCGCGAACGCCGCCGAGCTCGACCGGGCGATCGGCGCCTGGACCGCGTCGCAGGATCGTTACGCGCTGGCGCGACGCCTGGCGACGGCCGGCATCGCGGCCGGCGTGGTCCAGGACGTGGAGGACCAGGTGGAGCGCGACGCGCACCTCCGCGCGCGCCGCTTCTTCGAGCGCATCGTGCACCTGCGCAAGGGCAGCGTGCTGGCCCCGGGCATCCCGCTCGGGCTCACCGCCACGCCCGGCCGCACGCGCGACACCGGCCGCGCGCGCGGACACGACAACAGCGACGTGTTCTGCGGGCTGCTCGGCCTGTCGGGGCAGGAGTTCCTCCAGGCCGTCGCCGCCGGTGCCATCGAGGCCGGCGACGCGTAGGGCTCTGTCGCAGAGATTGCGATCGCCGCCCCCGTCGCCGCATTGCTTTCCGACTGGCGCGTATCTGGCCGGATCGGATACCAAATTGTCCACAACGGCACGCGTCCCGGGCGATCGTCACCCGGCATATCGTTTAGTTTCCACGCTCGGGAGCCTACGGGTTTACCCGCAAGGCTTGCCCGAAAAAAAAGATGAGCCAAGAAAGCATCGACAGGGGGTATCGCATGAAGATTTCCGGGAAACCGATCTGTCTATTGACCGCGGGGGCGCTTGTCGGCGCCGCAACGCCGTTGTCCGCGCCCGCACAGGAGCTGGTCACCGCCATCGAGGAAATCACGGTGACCGCCCAGAGGCGGGAAGAGTCGCTGCAGGAGACACCGATCGCCATCACGGCCTTCGGCAAGCGGCAACTCGAGACGCAGCGCGTATCGAACGTGATGGATCTGCTGAACAAGGTGCCGTCGGTCAACCTGGCGCCGTGGGCAGGCAGCCGGGTGGCACCGAACCTCTTCATCCGTGGCATGGGTAACCTGAACACCCAGTCGACCAATGACATGGCCACGGGCATCTACATCGACGGCGTGCCGGTCGGCCGCGGCGTCGGCCTGGCGACGGATTTCGCCGACCTGGAGCGGGTCGAGGTGCTGCGCGGGCCGCAGGGCACGCTATGGGGACGCAACACGACGGCCGGCGCGATCAGCTTCATCACGCAAAAGCCCGACGACGAGCTCGGCGGCTCGGTACAGCTCACCGCCGGCAGCTGGGACGAGCGGACGGGCCGTGCCACGGTCAACGTGCCGTTGAACGACAAGCTGTATGCGCGGGTGGGCTACATGCGGGTCGAAAACGACGGCTGGGTGGACAACCACTCGGCGCTGCCGAACCAGATCAACTTCAACGAGGACCGCGAGAAGGAAGCGGTGAAGGCGGCCGTTCGCTACCAGCCGGGCGAGAACCTGACAGTCGATTACGGCTTCGACAATTCCTCCATGGAATACGGCAACCATTTCTACCAGGTCGTCCTTGGTCCGCGCGCGGTGCCAGGCCGCCAGGAAAACGCCAATCCCGCCCGGGGTCAGACGCCGAGCGACACCGAGGTCTCGGGCCACAACCTCACGCTCAGCTGGACGCTCGGCGACCTGACCCTGAAGTCGATTACCGCCTACCGGGATCTCGACAGCGAGATCAACATGAATTTCATCGACGTCTTCACCCAGGACCGGACGATGGAGCAGGACCAGCTGTCGCAGGAACTGCAGCTCATCGGCGAGACCGCTGACGGCCGCGTGAACTACGTGACGGGACTCTTCTACATCGAGGAAGAGGCCGACGAAACCCTGGCATCACTCTTTGCCGGCGGCCGGCTGGTCGATGCGTGGGTGGTGGATGCCGAGGCCGAATCGGCGGCCGCTTACGGCCAGCTCAGCTGGACGCCGCCGGTGCTGCAGGACCGGCTCGAGCTGACGTTCGGGCTGCGCTACACCGACGACACGCGCGAGGCGACCAAGACCTACGTCAACCCGGGCTTCACCCCGGCGATAAAGGGCCTGGTCATTCCGGGCGAACTGGACTTCGATTCGCTCGATCCCATGGTGAACGTGGCCTACGCCTTTTCCGACAACATCAACGCGTATGCGAAGTTTTCCACCGGTTACCGCGCGGGCGGATTCAACGCGCAGAGCACCCCGGCGTATTTCGCCCCCGGCTACGACCAGGAAGAGGTGGAAGCCTACGAGGTGGGCCTGAAGTCCGAGTTCCTCGACAACCGCTTGCGCGTGAACCTCGCGCTGTTCGACAACGAGTACACGGATCTGCAGGTCGACCAGGCGCGCACGCCGCCGGTTTTCGTCGACACGCTCAACGCCGGCGAGGCCACGATAAAGGGCCTGGAACTGGAAGCCGTCGCGGTATTGG
>JAGPES010000464.1 GCA_018057015.1 Pseudomonadales bacterium
CAGGCGCGTCATCGCCAGGTCCGCCTCGGGCCAGCCCCAGTACACCGCCGGATCGACCAGCACCGCCTCGCCGCGCGCGTCGGCGAACACGTTGCCGTGCCACAGGTCGCCGTGCAGCAGGGCCGGCGCCTGCACGGGTACCAGGTTTTCCAGCCGCGCGGCGATGGTCTCGACGCGACGCAGATCGGCGCCCGGGAGCAGGCCGGCGCGGGCGGCGCGCCGGGCCTGGAACAGCAGCCGGTGGTTGGCGAAGAAGGCGTGACCGTCGGTGTCGCGCGGGTTCGGCTGCGGCGTGGTGCCACACCAGTTGTCCATCAGGAAACCGAAGCAGGGCGCCACCATGCCGTGCAGGCGCGCCAGCGCGCGGCCGAGGCCGCGCCAGCAGGCATTGCCGGCGGCCCCGGGCGCGATGAACTCCAGCAGCAGGAACGAGGGATCGGCGTGGATCACCGCCGGAACGCGCACCGCGCCGGAGCGCCCGAGCTCGGCCAGGCCCGCGGCTTCGGCGGCGAACAGGCCCGCGGGCGGTGCGGCGTGGGTCTTCAGGAAAACCCGCGCGCCCGCGACCAGCGTCAACTCCCAGCTGTCGCAGGTGTCGCCGCCGCTGCACGGCACGCAGCGCTCCACGACGCCGTGACCGTTGGCCTCGAGCCAGTCGCAGGCCCGCCCGGTGTCTGTTCGCATGGCGCTTCCGCTGGTTACAATGCCCCACGTTCACGCGGGATCGCGCGCAGGTTATGCCAACAGAACCGGGAAATAAACTCGTCGTCGCGATCTCCTCGCGCGCCCTGTTCGACCTCGACGAAAGCCACGAGATCTTCGAACGCGATGGCCTGGAGGCATACCAGCGCTATCAGATCGAGCACGAGGAGCAGATCCTCGCCCCCGGAGACGCCTTCCCGCTGGTGCACAAGCTGCTCGGCCTGAACAACCGCCTGCCCGGCGAGGCCCGTGTCGAGGTGATCCTGTTGTCGCGCAACAGCGCCGACACGGGCCTCAGGGTGTTCAACAGCATCCAGCACCACGGGCTCGCGATATCGCGCGCTGCCTTCTGCGGCGGCCAGAGTCCGTGGCGCTACGTGAGCGCCTTCGGCTGCCACCTGTTCCTGTCGACGGAGGCCGAGGACGTGCGCCAGGCACTGGAGCAGGGCGTCGCCGCGGCGACGTTCCTGCCCTCGCGCTCGAGCAGCGGCGCCAGCGAGCAGCTGCGCTTTGCCTTCGACGGCGACGCGGTGCTGTTCTCCGACGAGGCCGAGCAGGTGTACAAGAGCCAGGGCCTGGACGCCTTCACGCGCAGCGAAACCGCCGCGGCGCGCCAGCCGCTGAGCGGCGGCCCCTTCAAGGCCTTCCTCGCGGCGCTGCAGCGCTTGCAGCACGAGTTTTCACTGGACAACTGCCCGATCCGCACGGCGCTGGTCACGGCGCGCTCGGCCCCGGCACACGAGCGCGTGGTGCGCACGCTGCGTGCCTGGGGCATCCGCATCGACGAATCACTCTTTCTCGGCGGGCTCGACAAGGCGGAGTTCCTGCGCGCCTACGGCGCCGACGTCTTCTTCGACGACCAGCGCGGGCACTGCGACTCGGCCAGCCAGCACGTCCCGACCGGGCACGTGCCGCACGGCGTGGCCAACCGCTGAGGCCATGGCGTGGTGGCGACAGCGCGTGAATGCCGTTATCCTGCGCGCCTCCCGGCTCCGCCCCGCGCTGGCCCCGAACCCGCATGAAACTGCAGCAGCTCCGCTACATCTGGGAGGTCGCCCGCCACGACCTCAACGTCTCCGCGACGGCGCAGAGCCTCTACACCTCGCAGCCCGGCATCAGCAAGCAGGTGCGGCTGCTCGAGGACGAGCTCGGCGTCGAGATCTTCGAGCGCAGCGGCAAGCACCTGACGCGCGTGACGCCGGCCGGCGAGGCGATACTGGAGCGTGCCGGCGACATCCTGCGCAAGGTCGAATCGATCAAGCAGGTGGCGCTGGAGTTCCGCAACGACCAGAAGGGCACGCTGTCGATCGCCACCACGCACACCCAGGCGCGCTACGCGCTGCCGCCGGCGATCAAGGTGTTCATGCAGCGCTATCCCGAGGTGTCGCTGCACATGCACCAGGGCACGCCGGTGCAGATCTCCGAAATGGCCGCCGACGGCACCGTGGATTTCGCGATCGCCACCGAGGCGCTGGAACTGTTCAGCGACCTCGTGATGATGCCCTGCTACACGTGGAACCGCTGCGTGATCGTGCCCGAGGGCCACGAGCTGGCAAACGTCAAGCGCCTGACCATCGAGGACGTGGCCCGCTACCCGATCGTGACCTACGTGTTCGGCTTCACCGGGCGCTCGCGCCTCGACGAGGCCTTCCACGCCAGGCGGCTGACGCCGCGCGTGGTGTTCACGGCCACCGATGCCGACGTGATCAAGACCTACGTACGCCTGGGGCTCGGCATCGGCATCATTGCGCGCATGGCGATCGACGAGCAACTCGACAGCGGGCTGGTGATGCTGGATGCCAGCCACCTGTTCAAGCCCAGCGTCACCAAGATCGGTTTTCGCCGCGGGACCTTCCTGCGCGGCTACATGTACGAATTCATCGAGCTGTTCGCACCGCACCTCACGCGCGAGGTCGTGGACAAGGCCTGGCACCTGCAGGGCAAGGCCGAGGTCGAGGCCCTGTTCGAGCACGTCGAGCTGCCGACCTGCTGATCACGCCTGCTCTCGCAGGAGCGGGCCATGCCCGCGACCTGGCGTAATTGAATCCGTGCCGGGCCCTTGCCCGCGAGCGGATGTTGTTGTTCACCGTCCCTGGAGACCCACGTGGAAATAGCCTGTCTCGACCTCGAAGGCGTACTGATCCCGGAAATCTGGATCGAGTTCGCCGATCGCACCGGCATCGCCGAACTGCGCGCCACCACGCGTGACATTCCCGACTACGACGTGTTGATGAAGCAGCGCCTGCGCCTGCTCGACCAGCACGACCTGCGCCTCCCCGACATCCAGGCCGTGATCGACACCATGGAGCCCCTGCCCGGGGCGCGCGAGTTCATCGACTGGCTGCGCGAGCGCTTCCAGGTGCTCATCCTCTCCGACACCTACTACCAGTTCTCGGCG
>JAGPES010000465.1 GCA_018057015.1 Pseudomonadales bacterium
GTGCCGGGCAGGGTGAAGGCGCGCAGGTATTCCTGGATCAGGGGCTCCTCGATCGCGCCGACACGGAAGGACAGCGCGCGGAACACGTGGCGCAGGAAGGCCTCGGGCGCGGCGCAGATCATCACTTCGGGCAGGTCGGGCGCCTGGAAGAAGAACCAGTGCCAGTAGGCGGCGGCCAGGTGGCGTTCGGTCCGCGAGAACACGGTGTGGGTGGGCACGATGTCGAGCACGCACAGCCGGGTGACGGCATCGGGGTAGTCGAGCGCCTGGCGGTGCCCCACGCGTCCGCCGCGATCGTGGCCGATCAGCGCATAGCGCTCATGCCCCAGCGCGCGCATCAGCTCGTGCATGTCGCGCGCCATGGTCTTCTTGTCGTAGCCGTCCCGCGGCTTGTCGCTGTCGCCGTAGCCGCGCAGGTCGGGGCAGACGACGGTGTAGTGCGCGGCGAGCTGTGGCGCGATCTTGTGCCAGAGCTGCGCGGTCTGCGGCCAGCCGTGAAGGAGCAGCACGGGCGGGCCGTTGCCGCCGATCCACAGGTTGATCCTGATGCCGTTCGCCTTGATGGTGCGGCGCTCGAGTCCGGTCATGAAGTCCAATCTGTCCTCCTTGTTCGTGGTGTCTGATGCGTAGTCCGCGAGCGGCCGGAAATCAACCGCCAAGGCGTCGAGAATCGGCCCGCGCGTGGATGAGTTTCAAGGTCTCCTCCAGCCGGCCGAAGCCGATGTATTCCTGCTCCAGGCGCAGCGACGGACGGATACGGTGGTCGCGCAGGTCCTCGTACAGGCTGCGTTCGTCGGGCGTGAGCCGGGATGAATCGGCCGCGCGCGGCCTGTCTTCCCGGCCCCACAGGGACTCATGCGCGAGCAGTGTGGCGCGGTCCATCAGAAAGGATTCGACGTGGGCGAAGCGGGCGCGCAGCTGGGCGAGGATGGCGAAGCCGTTGGTGTCGATGTCGCCCCAGTAGTGGATCGGGCAGCGCTGCAGCCACTGGGCGCGCGCGAGGGCCTCCCAGCCGTAGCCGGCGCCGAAGATCACGATGGCCTTGTCGACTTGGGGAAACGCGAGGAAGTTGGTCTCGTTCTCGGTGATGAAGATGCGCGCCACGTCGAGTCGCAGGCGGGCGAAGCTGTCGGCGTCGAGGGCGAGGTCGGGGCAGGGCGCGCCGGGGAGCAGGCCGAGCGCCGGGTCGAGCACGCGCAAGCGCAGCAGCACGGGCTTGTCGAGGAAACCGTAGCGGGCGGCGAACTGCTGCGCGCCGCTGCGCGCCGGGTCGATCGCCGCCGCGGGCAGGGCGAGGTCGAGCAGCTCGGCGAGCACGCCACGCTGGGATTCGATGAACTTGGTGTGGATGCCGGGCAGGTCGACCTGGCGCAGATACACGCCCGGCCGCGGGTGGGCCTGCAGCCAGGCGACCACGTCGAGCAGGCGCGACCACTCGGCGGCGAGTTCCAGCGCGCGCAGCGGGCGCTTCGCCAGCCAGGGCAGCAGCAGGGGCTGGCGTGCGGCGGTCTCGTCGTGCAGCGCGCGGAAGCGCGCGTGCTCGGCGCGCCTGCCGATCCAGGCCAGGGCGTCGTCGAGGCGGTCGACCCAGGCGCTCGCGGGCAGGCGCTGGCTGCCCTGCACGCGGTGGCGGGTCTCCTGCCATTCGAGGCGGACGTGGGGCGTGGCCGAGATCGCCACGACCCAGGCGCGCACGGCGTCGAAGCGGCGGGTGATGTCGTCCGGGCTCGGCGTCTTCAGGCTGAGGCGCAGCGGGAAGCGGCTCGTGGCGGCATCCAGCCCCTCGCGCAGCAGCTCGCCGCGCTCCCACAGGCGCATCACCTGCGCCTTCAGGTCCGGCGCGGTGCTCCAGCTCATGACGCGGATGCGGCGCCGCCGGCGCGCGGCGCGGCCTGGGCGGCGGCCCGCATCTCCGCCTTCTGCGCGCGGTACTCCTCGATCGACAGGTTGCGCAGCTTCGAGGCGCTGCCGCCCTCGTTGTGCACGAAGCCGACGCTGGCGACGAAGGGCTCGATGATGTGGATCTTCTGCAGCGGGGTGACGATCAGCAGCTGCAGGTTGAGCTGCTCGAAGAGGCGCAGGCCGTATTGCGCGGACTCGTCCGAGCCGCGGCCGAAGGCCTCGTCGATGACGACGAAGCGGAACGAGCGCGAGCGCACCGCGCCCCACTCCAGGCCGAACTGGTAGGCGAGGCTGGCGGCGAGGATGGTGTAGGCGAGCTTCTCCTTCTGCCCGCCCGACTTGCCGCCCGAATCCGAGTAGTGCTCGTGCTCGCTGTCGTCCTCGCGCCAGCGCTCGCTGGCGGCGAAGAGGAACCAGTTGCGCACGTCGGTGACCTTGGCGGTCCAGCGCCGGTCCTGGTCCGAGAGGCCCTCGCGGCCGCGGAAGCGGTCGATGATGCCCTTGACGCGCAGGAAGCGGTCCTCGGAGTACTGCTCGTCGTCGCCCTCGCCGGCGCCGGTCAGTGCGCCCTCGGTGCAGGCGCGCAGCTCCTGCTGGAAGTCGCGGATCTCGGCGTCGGGGCTGGGCTGGGATTCGAGCACGATGTAGCGCCCGGGGTTGTAGTCGATCTCGCCGAGCGACTTGTTGATGTGGGCGATGCGCTCCTTGATGGTCTCGCGCTCGCGCGCGAGCTGGGCGTTGAAGTTGGCGATCTCGTTGATCGTGTTGACGTTGAGCAGCTCCTTGAAGCGCGCGAGGAAGCGCGGCAGGTCGTCGCGGTTCAACTGCGTCAGCAGGTTCTCGTATTCGAAGCCGGCCTCCAGGCTGGCGTCGATCTCGGCGGTCTCGAGCGCGAACTGCTGCTTGAAGGCCGACATGGCCTTGATGATCTTCTCGGCCAGGCGCGCCAGCCGGCGGTCCTCGGCGTCGATCCGCGTCTGCAGCAGGTCGCGGACTTCCTTCTCGCGGTTGTCGCACGATTCGACGGTCAGCGCGTGCTCGCCGAGCACCTCGGCGCACAGGGCCTCGAGCTGGGGGACGAGCGCCGGGTCGATCGGCGCGGCGTCGACGAGGGCGAGCGTGGTCGCGCGCAGCGACTCGGCGTCGGCCTGGCGCTGCTCGACCTTGGCGCGGCGTTCGCGCGCGGCGCCGAGC
>JAGPES010000466.1 GCA_018057015.1 Pseudomonadales bacterium
AACGCTCCATCGCGGACTTGGCGCGCGCCGCCTCGGAGTCCTTGTCCTCCTGGCTCATGGTGTGCGTCTCGCCGTACTCGTCCACGCGCTTCACCTCGCCGGTGCTGGACAGCGTCTTGTAGTTCTCGGTGGCCACGCGGCAGGTCTCGGCGTCGGCGGCCGCTTTCTTCTGTTCCTCGGTCAGTTCGACGGCCGCATCCGGATCGCTGGTCGAATAGCCTTTCTGCACCTTGATGGCCTCGGCCCTGGCTTCGGCGGGGGGTTGCTGCCCGTAATGCACCACGCCCTCGGCGTCCACCCACTTGTAGACGCGTTCCGCGGCCTGCGCGCCCAGCGCCGCGAGGCCGATCAGGAGCGCCAGTGCCGCGCTCGGCAGTAATCGTTGCTTGTGCATGGGTCGACTTCCGCAAGGTGGCCACAGATCGGCTTCATTATAGACAGTGCGTGCCGAATCCACCGTCGACGGCCCGGGCGGCACGGCCAAAGCGTGCGGTTGCGCAATATTGCGGTTGACTTGCGCGCGGGGCGGCAGGAACAATGCAGTCATCCCCGGGGCCCTGCCGCGAACTTACCGTGATCGGTCGGGCCAGGAAACGCGTAAACAGCGTGTTTCCGCCCCCGGCATTCGGACGACAGGCGCGTACACCAACTGCTCTGCTCCGGGGTCAATGGCATCACTACGCTGTGGATCCCTGGCATCTGTTCAGAATCTTCGGCAAGGAACATGTCGGTGCGGCATCCGCGGGATGCGTCGCGCTCCGGCATCATGGCGATTCGTGGCGAACGGAAGCGCCGGTGGTACTCAACTCACGGAGGTGGTCTACGTGGAACTGTTGTCTGGCGGTGAGATGGTGGTGCAGGCGCTCGAGGACGAGGGCGTCGAGTACGTCTTCGGCTACCCGGGCGGTGCCGTTCTTCATATCTACGATGCGCTGTTCAAGCACGGCGGCAAGCTGACGCACGTGCTGGTGCGCCACGAGCAGGCCGCCACGCACGCGGCCGATGGCTACGCGCGCAGCACCGGCAAGCCGGGTGTGGTGCTGGTCACGTCGGGTCCCGGGGCCACGAACGCGATCACCGGTATCGCCACGGCCTACATGGACTCGATCCCCATGGTGGTGATCTCCGGGCAGGTGCCGCGCGAGAAGATCGGCGAGGACGCCTTCCAGGAAACCGACATGGTCGGCATCTCGCGCCCCATCGTGAAGCACAGCTTCATGGTGATGCACGCCGAGCAGATCCCCGAGACGATCAAGAAGGCCTTCCACATCGCCACCACCGGCCGTCCGGGCCCGGTCGTCGTCGACATCCCGAAAGACGTGACCAATCCCGCGGAGAAGTTCGAGTACGCCTACCCGGAGCGCGTGCGCATGCGTTCCTACAACCCGGTGACGCGTGGTCACGGCGGCCAGATCCGCAAGGCGGTGCAACTGCTGCTGACGGCGAAGCGCCCGGTGATCTACAGCGGCGGCGGCGTGATCCTCGGCAACGGCTCGACGCAGCTGCGCCGGCTCGCCGACGTGCTGAACTACCCCGTCACCAGCACGCTGATGGGGCTGGGTGCGTACCCGGCCAGCAGCCCGCGTTTCCTCGGCATGCTGGGGATGCACGGCACCTACGAGGCCAACATGGCGATGCATCACAGCGACGTGATCATCGCCATCGGCGCGCGCTTCGACGACCGCGTCACCAACACGCCCAACCGCTTCTGCCCCGACGCGAAGATCATCCACATCGACGTGGATCCGACCTCGATCTCGAAGACCATCGTGGCCGACCTGCCGATCACGGGCCCGGTCGACGTGGTGCTCGACGAGATGCTCTCGCAGATCGAGGAGGTGCAGCGCTCGGCGCAGGGCGGACCCGACCGCGCCGCGCTGGCCAACTGGTGGAACGAGATCGAGCGCTGGCGCGACGCGCACGGCATCTATCGCAAGCCGTGCTACGACAACAGCGGGCCGCTGATCATGCCGCAGGACGTGATCAAGTGCCTGCACGAGGTCACCGCGGGCAACGCCTTCGTGACGTCCGACGTGGGACAGCACCAGATGTTCGCCGCGCAGTACTACCTCTTCGAGGAGCCGCGGCGCTGGATCAATTCCGGCGGCCTGGGGACCATGGGCTTCGGCCTGCCGGCGGCGATGGGCGTCAAGCTCGCGCACCCGGATGCCGACGTGGCCTGCGTCACGGGCGAAGGCAGCATCCAGATGTGCATCCAGGAGCTCTCGACCTGCACGCACTACTCGCTGCCGGTGAAGATCATCAACATGAACAACGGCTACCTCGGCATGGTCAAGCAGTGGCAGGACATGCAGTACGCCGGGCGCCACTCGCACAGCACCTACCAGGACTCGCTGCCCGACTTCGTGAAGCTCGCCGAGGCCTACGGCCACGTCGGCATGCGCATCGAGTCGAAGGAGGAGCTGCGTCCGGCCATGGAAAAGGCGTTCGCGTTGAAGGATCGCCTGGTGTTCATGGACATCGTCGTGGACCCGCACGAACACGTGTACCCGATGCACATCGCGCCCGGCTCGCTGCGGGACATGTGGCTCAGCAAGACGGAGAGGACCTGAGATGCGCCGGATCATTTCCCTGTTGATGGAAAACGAGGCCGGCGCGCTGTCGCGCGTGGTCGGGCTGTTCTCCCAGCGCGGCTTCAACATCGAGACGCTGAACGTGGCGCCCACGGAGGATCCCACGCTGTCGCGCCTCACGCTGACGACGAAGGGCGACGATCGCGTCATCGAGCAGATCACCAAGCAGCTGAACAAGCTGATCGACGTGGTGAAGCTGAGCGATCTCACCGAGGGCGCGCACATCGAGCGCGAGCTGATGCTGATCAAGCTGCGCGCGACCGGCGCCCAGCGCGACGAGATCAAGCGCTGCGCGGACATCTTCCGCGGCCAGATCGTCGACGTGAGCAGCTCGCTCTACACGGTGCTGCTGACGGGCACGCAGCAGAAGCTCGACGCCTTCATCCAGGCGGTGGGCGATGCGGTGATACTGGAAGTGGTGCGCAGCGGCGTGTCCGGCATTGCGCGCGGGGATCGCGTGCTGAGCCCGTAGGTCCGGATTTGTGGCTCCGGA
>JAGPES010000049.1 GCA_018057015.1 Pseudomonadales bacterium
GCAGTTCCGCGTCCCCGCGCAACACCATCGATATCGTGCGCGGCGGCCTCGCGCGCCGCTACCGGCGCGAGCGTCGCTTTCGCCTCTACGGCATCGCCTCGGTGGTGATCGCGCTCGCCAGCCTGGGGCTGCTGTTCGCCGACATCGTGTCGAAGGGCTGGCAGGCCTTCGAGCAGACGCGGGTGCAGCTCGAGGTGCACTACGATCCCGATACCCTGGGCGTGGGGCCCGGCGCCAGCGCTGACGAGCTGTCGGCCGCGGACTACGAGGGCGTCCTGAAGCAGGCGCTCCTCGCGCGCTTTCCCGATGTGACTGGCCGCGCCCAGAAGCGGGAGCTGTTCGGCCTGCTCAGCGCCGGCGCGGGCTACGAAATGCGCGAGCGACTGATGGCGGATCCGGCATTGCTGGGGCGCAGGGAAACGCTGTGGCTGGTGGCCCACGGCGATGCAGATGCCTACGTGAAGGAGGCCAATCGCATCGGCGATGCGCCGGCCAGCGGCATCAGCGCGCAGCAGGCCGCGTGGCTCGGCCAGCTCGAGCAGCAGGGCGGGCTCGATCTGCGGCTCAACCGCAACCTGCTCGGCAACGGCGACAGCCGCGATTCCGAGCTCGCCGGCATTCGCGGCGCGGTGATGGGCTCGATCTACACGCTGGCGGTGACGCTGCTGCTGTCGTTCCCGCTCGGCGTGGCGGCGGCGATCTACCTGGAGGAGTTCGCCGCGCGCAACCGCTGGACGGACCTGATCGAGGTCAACATCAACAACCTCGCCGCCGTACCCTCGATCATCTTCGGTCTGCTCGGGCTGGCGGTGTTCATCGGCGTGTTCGGCATGCCGCGCTCGGCGCCCCTGGTCGGCGGCCTGGTATTGACGCTGGTCACCTTCCCCACGGTCATCATCGCCAGCCGCGCGGCGATCCGCGCGGTGCCGCCCTCGCTGCGCGAGGCGGCGCTGGGGCTCGGTGCCTCGCGCGTGCAGATGGTGCTGCACCACGTGCTGCCCAACGCGCTGCCCGGCATGCTCACCGGCGCGATCATCGGCATGGCGCGCGCACTCGGCGAGACTGCGCCGCTGCTGATGATCGGCATGGTCGCGTTCATCGTCGACGTGCCGCGCTCGCTCACCGACTCGGCCACCGTGCTGCCGGTGCAGATCTACCTCTGGGCCGACAGCCCCGAGCGCGGCTTCACCGCGCTGACCTCGGCGGCGATCATGGTGCTGCTGGGTTTCCTGGTGGTGATGAACGCGCTGGCGGTTTTCCTGCGCAACCGCTTCGAGAAGCGCTGGTAGCGCGAGCGCCGGCGATACAATCCACGGAAACGAGAGCATGCCCCAGGACACGATGACTTCCGCGATGCCCGCGCCCGGCGAGACCGTGGGCGAGCCCTTCGTCGACGCGCCCAAGATGAGCCTGCGCGACGTCGAGGTCTACTACGGCGAGAACCAGGCGATACACCGCGTGAGCCTCGACATCGCGGCGAACCAGATCATCGCGATGATCGGCCCCTCGGGCTGCGGCAAGTCCACCTTCCTGCGCTGCCTGAACCGCATGAACGACACCATCGAGGGCTGCCGCGTCAGCGGCAGCCTGCAGCTCGACGGCGAGGACATCTACGATCCCGCGCTCGACGTGGTGCAGCTGCGCGCGCGCGTCGGCATGGTGTTCCAGAAGCCGAACCCGTTTCCCAAATCGATCTACGAGAACGTCGCCTACGGTCCGCGCATCCACGGCATCGCCTCGCGGCGTGGCGAGCTCGACGAGATCGTCGAGAAGAGCCTGCGCCGGGCGGGCCTGTGGGAGGAGGTGAAGGATCGCCTCGACAAGCCGGGCACCGGGCTTTCGGGCGGACAGCAGCAGCGCTTGTGCATCGCGCGCACCATCGCGATCGACCCCGAGGTGATCCTGATGGACGAGCCGTGCTCGGCGCTCGATCCGATCGCGACCGCGCGCATCGAGGAGCTGATGGCGGAACTGCGCGAGAAGTTCACGATCGCGATCGTCACGCACTCGATGCAGCAGGCTGCGCGCGTGTCGCAGCGCACCGCGTATTTCCACCTCGGGCGGCTCGTCGAGATCGGCAGCACCGACCAGATATTCACCACGCCACAGCACAAGCTGACGGAAGACTACATCACCGGCCGATTCGGCTGATCGGGAGAAGACGACAATGGCAAACGAGCACCACACTTCGCACCAGTTCGACGCCGAGCTGGAGGCCATCAAGAGCCACGTGCTCGCGATGGGCGGTCTCGTGGAGCGCCAGATCGAGGACGCGCTGACCGCGATCATCGATGCCGACAGCCAGCGCGCCGAGGAGGTCATCGCACGCGAGAAGCAGGTCAACGGTCTGGAGCTCTCGGTCGACGAGGAGGCGACCCGGATCCTGGTGCGGCGCCAGCCGGCGGCCTCCGACCTGCGCCTGGTTCTGGTGATCACCAAGGCGGTGGGAGACCTGGAGCGCATCGGTGACGAGTCGAAGAAGATCGCGAAACTCGCGCTGAAACTGGGCGAGGAAGGACCTTCGCCGCGCGGCTACTTCGAGGTGCGCCACATCGGGGCTGCCGTGCGCGAGATGCTGCACGACACGCTGGATGCCTTCACGCGCCTCGATGTCGATGCGGCGCTCGAGGTGGTGCGACGCGACAAGACCGTGGACCAGGAGTACCGCTCGGCAACCCGCGAGCTGGTCACCTACATGATGGAGGATCCGCGCTCGATCTCGCGCGTGATGAACATCATGTGGGCGCTGCGTTCGCTGGAGCGCATCGGCGACCACTCGCGCAACATCGCCGAATACGTGTTCTACCTCGTCAAGGGCAAGGACCTGCGCCACGTGGGGCTCGAGAACATCGAGTCCACCGTGAAGAGCTGGAGCTAGGGCAGGCGGACCGCACCCCGTTCGCGACAGCGGCGCCTGCGCACCCGCGTCAGCCGCGCCGGTCGATCGATACGTAGTCGCGCGGCGTGTAGCCCGTGTAGAGCTGGCGCGGACGGCCGATCTTGTAGCTCGCGCTGATCATCTCGTGCCAGTGCGCGATCCAGCCCACGGTGCGACCGGTGGCGAAGATCACGGTGAACATGTTGGTCGGGAAGCCGAGCGCGCGCAGGATGATGCCCGAGTAGAAGTCCACGTTCGGGTAGAGCTTCTTCTCGATGAAGTACTCGTCCTCGGTGGCGATCTTCTCGAGCTTCTGCGCGATGCGAAACAGCGGGTCGTTCTCCAGGCCGAGCTCGGCGAGGACCTCGTCGCAGGTCTGCTTCATGACCCGCGCGCGCGGGTCGAAGTTCTTGTACACGCGGTGGCCGAAGCCCATCAGGCGGAACGGGTCGTTCTTGTCCTTGGCCCGCGCGATGAACTCGGGGATGCGCGACTCGTCGCCGATCTCCTCGAGCTGGCTCAGCACGGCCTCGTTGGCGCCGCCGTGAGCCGGCCCCCAGAGCGCCGCGATGCCGGCGGCGATGCAGGCGAAGGGATTTGCCCCGGTGGAGCCGGTCAGTCGTACCGCCGAGGTCGAGGCGTTCTGCTCGTGGTCGGCGTGCAGCAGGAAGATGCGGTCCATCGCGCGTGCGAGCACCGGATTGATCTGCGACTTCTCGCAGGGATTGCCGAACATCATGTGCAGGAAGTTCGCCGAGTAGTCGAGCGTGTTGTCGGGGTACATGAACGGCATGCCGATCGAGTACTTGTAGCACATGGCCGCGATAGTCGGCATCTTAGCGATCAGGCGGAACGCCGCGATCTCGCGGTGCTCCTCGTCGGTGATGTTCAGCGTGTCGTGGTAGAAGGCCGACAGCGCGCCGACCACGCCGCACATGATCGCCATCGGGTGCGCATCGCGGCGAAAGCCGCGATAGAAGAACTGCAGCTGCTCGTGCACCATCGTGTGGCGCATCACCACGTTGACGAAATGCTGCTTCTGCGCCGCCGTCGGCAACTCCCCGTACAGCAGCAGGAAGCAGGTCTCGAGGTAGTCGGACTCGTCGGCGAGTTGCTCGATCGGGTATCCGCGGTGCAGCAGGACACCATTGTCACCGTCGATGAACGTGATCTTGCTCTCGCAGGCCGCCGTGGAGACGAAGCCGGGGTCGTAGGTGAAATAGCCCTTCGGCGTGAGTCCCTGCACGTCGATGACGTCGGGGCCCATGGAGCCGGAATACACGGGCAATTCGAGGTCCGCCGCGGCGCCCTGTATCGTCAATCTGGCGGTTTTTCCCGTCATGTAACTACGACTCCTTGCAACGTTTCCGGGGGCGTGCCGGGGTGCGGCGCGGCGGCTAACTCTATAGAGGCGTGCGTTGCATTGTCAATTCGAACGCCGCGGATGCCGCCGTCGCCGGGAGCTCGCGCGAGGCGCCGGCTGCGGCCTGGTTGCCGGTTTGTAATCGGGGGGGCATGTCCCTATAATCCGCCGCGGTTTGACCGCGCCCTCCGGCGCGCCCCCGCTCCGGCCCGCGCCTCGCGCCGCACCGGTCCACCGGCGCGCAATGCCCGGCCGCCAGTCGTGCTTTACCTCAATCGGGAAATCACAAGGAAGGTATCAGAGCCGTGAAGCCAAACAGACCCGTCAACCTGGATCTGGGCACGATTGCCCTGCCATTGCCCGCCAAGGCCTCGATACTGCACCGCGTCTCCGGCGTGGCGCTCGTCGTCGCGGTGGCCGTGCTGCTCTACCTGTTCGACCTCTCGCTCTCGGGCGAGGCGGGCTTCGCGCGAGCGGCCGGTCTGCTCGCGACGACGCCGGCGAAACTGGTGATCTGGGCCGTGCTCGCGGCACTGATCTATCACTGCGTCGCCGGCGTAAAGCACCTGCTGATGGATCTGGGCATCGGGGAGAGCCTGCAGGGCGGCATCACGGCGGCGCGCATCACCTTCGCGGTGGCGGCGGTGCTCATCGTTCTCGCGGGGGTGTGGATATGGTAAGGGCAGTCACGAGTTTCGGTCGCAGCGGCCTGTCCGACTGGCTGCTGCAGCGTTTCACCGCGGTGGTGTTGCTCGCCTACGTGCTGTGCGTGGGCGGCATTCTCCTGCTCACGCCGGGAATCGACTTTGCCACGTGGCGCAGTCACTTCGACGGCACCGCAATGAAGGTGTTCAGCCTGATGGCGCTGCTGTCGATCGTCATCCATGCCTGGATCGGCCTGTGGTCGGTGAGCACCGATTACCTGACGGTGCGCATGCTGGGCGCGAAGGCGAACGCCATCAGGATCCTGTTCCAGGCGGCCTACGCGGTGGTGCTCTTCGCCTATCTCGTCTGGGGCGTTCAGATTTTGTGGGGTAACTGAGCAATGGCGAGAATCCGCACTCTGAGTTTCGACGGTGTGATCGTGGGCGGCGGCGGCGCCGGCATGCGCGCCGCGCTGCAGCTGGCGCAGTCGGGTTACCGCACCGCGGTGATCTCGAAGGTGTTCCCGACGCGTTCGCACACGGTGTCCGCGCAGGGCGGCATCACCTGCGCGATCGCGAGCGCCGATCCGAACGACGACTGGCGCTGGCACATGTACGACACCGTCAAGGGCTCCGACTACATCGGTGACCAGGACGCCATCGAGTACATGTGCTCGGTGGGTCCGCAGGCGGTGTTCGAGATGGAGCACCTCGGCCTGCCTTTCTCGCGCACCGAGGAGGGCCGCATCTACCAGCGTCCGTTCGGCGGCCAGAGCAAGGACTTCGGCCGCGGTGGCCAGGCGGCGCGCACCTGCGCGGCCGCGGATCGCACCGGCCACGCGCTGCTGCACACGCTGTTCCAGGCCAACCTCAAGAGCAAGACCGTGTTCCTCAACGAGTGGTTCGCGGTCGACCTGGTGAAGAACCAGGACGGCGCGGTGGTCGGCGTGATCGCGATCTGCATGGAGACGGGCGAGACGGTCTACGTCAAGTCGCGCGCGACGGTGCTCGCAACGGGCGGCGCCGGGCGCATCTATGCCTCGACCACCAACGCGCACATCAACACCGGCGACGGCGTCGGCATGGCGCTGCGCGCGGGTTTCCCGGTGCAGGACATCGAGATGTGGCAGTTCCACCCCACCGGCATCGCCGGGGCGGGCGTGCTGGTCACCGAGGGTTGCCGCGGCGAAGGCGGCTACCTGCTCAACAAGAACGGCGAACGCTTCATGGAGCGCTACGCGCCGAACGCCAAGGATCTCGCGGGCCGCGACGTCGTGGCGCGTTCGATGGTGCTCGAGATCATCGAGGGCCGCGGTTGCGGTCCCGAGGGTGACCACGTCTTCCTGAAGCTCGACCACCTCGGCGAGGATGTGCTGAACTCGCGCCTGCCCGGCATCTGCGAACTGTCGAAGGCTTTCGCGCACGTCGATCCGGTCAAGGAGCCGATCCCCGTAGTGCCGACCTGCCACTACATGATGGGCGGCATCCCGACCAACGTGAACGGCCAGGCGCTCACGCAGGATGCCAGCGGCAACGACCAGGTGATTCCGGGCCTGTTCGCCTGCGGCGAAGTCGCCTGCGTGTCGGTGCACGGTGCCAACCGTCTCGGCGGCAACTCGCTGCTCGACCTGATCGTGTTCGGCCGCGCCTCGGGCCTGTTCATCGAGAAGGCGCTGCGCGAGGGCATCGACTATCGCGACGCGGGCGAGAGCGACGTCGACGGCGCGATGTCGCGCCTGAACCGCCTGAACAGCTCGAGCGCAGGCGAGAGCGTCGCCTCGCTGCGCAAGGAACTGCAGACCGTGATGCAGAACTTCTTCGGCGTGTTCCGCACCGGCGAATACATGCGCCACGGCGTCAAGGCGCTGGCGGAACTGCGTCCGCGCATCGAGAACGTGGTCCTCACGGACAAGACCAACGCGTTCAACACCGCGCGCTTCGAGGCGCTCGAGCTGCAGAACCTGCTCGAGGTCGCGGAAGCGACCGCGATCGCCGCGGAGACCCGCACCGAGAGCCGCGGCGCGCACGCGCGCGAGGATTTTCCGGAGCGCGACGACGAGAACTGGCTGTGCCATTCGCTCTACCTGCCGGGCGAAAAGCGGGTGGGCAAGCGCGGCGTGAATTTCAGGCCGAAGACCGTCGAGACCTTCGAGCCCATGAAGCGCACCTACTGACCGGGGACCTGCCACATGCTGCAAGTGAGTGTCTATCGTTACAATCCGGAGACCGATCGCGAACCCTCGATGCAGGACCTGCAGGTCGACACCGGGGGCAAGGACCTGATGGTGCTCGACGTGCTCGAGCTGCTGAAGGCGCAGGATCCCTCGCTCACCTATCGCCGTTCGTGCCGCGAAGGGGTGTGCGGTTCCGACGGCCTGAACATGAACGGCAAGAACGGGCTGGCCTGCATCACCCCGTTGTCCGCGACGGTGAAGAACGACCGCCTCGTGATCCGTCCCCTTCCGGGGCTGCCGGTGGTCCGCGACCTCGTCGTCGACATGACGATGTTCTACCAGCAGTACGAGAAGGTTAAGCCGTACCTGATCAACGACCAGCCGCCGCCCGCCATCGAGCGGCTGCAGTCGCCGGAAGACCGCGAGAAGCTCGACGGCCTGTACGAGTGCATCCTGTGCGCGTGCTGCTCGACCGCGTGCCCCTCGTTCTGGTGGAACCCGGATCGCTTCATCGGTCCCTCGGGCCTGCTGCAGGCATACCGCTTCCTGATCGACAGCCGCGACACGGCGACCAACGAGCGCCTTGCCGAGCTCGACGATCCGTACAGCGTGTTCCGCTGCCACGGCATCCAGAACTGCATCGCGGTGTGTCCGAAAAGCCTCAATCCGACCAAGGCCATCGGTCACATCCGCAACATGCTGCTCGAGCGCGGCACCTGAGCTGTGTGGGTCGGGCTTCAGCCCGACAAGGGTTCGGCAAAGCCGAACCCGCCGCCTCCCCGCAGGCACCAGTCGGCATGAATGCCGACCCACATCGACAAGGGTTCGGCAAAGCCGAACCCGCCGCCTCCCCGCAGGCACCAGTCGGCATGAATGCCGACCTGTACTGACATCTGCGGCCCGGGCAGCAGGCTGATATCGGCCACTCGAACGGCGCCTCTGGCGCCGTTTCTTTTTGGCATTCCGGCTGAGATGAACGTGACTTTGGGCTAGAATCGCGGCGCCAGCGCGCCACACGGCGCGCGGGGCCGACGCGGAGGCAAGACCGGATGCAGCAGGGCACCATGGAGCTGTTGTGGCGCAGCTCCCACATTTCCGGCGGCAACGCCGTCTACGTGGAAGCGATGTACGAGGCGTACCTGCGCGATCCAAACGCGATCGCGGCGGAGTGGCGCGACTACTTCGACCGCTTGCCGCAGGTCGACGGCACGCAGATCGACGTGCCGCACTCCACGGTGCAGGAGCACTTCGCGCTGCTGGGGCGCCAGAAGGCACGGCCGGCGGCGCCGATCGTGCACCCGGGCATCAGCACCGAGTACGAGCGCAAGCAGGTGCGCGTGGTGCAGCTCATCAGCGCCTACCGCCAGCGCGGGCACCAGAAGGCCCGCCTCGACCCGCTCGGGCTCGCCGGGCGCGAGCACGTCCCGGACCTGGAACTGCAGTTCCACCAGCTGTCGGAAGCCGATTTCGACACCGTGTTCCAGACCGGCACGCTCTACATCGGCAAGGACGAGGCGACGCTGCGCGAGATCGTCGGGGCGCTCGAGCGCACCTACTGCCACACGATCGGCGCGGAATTCATGCACATCGTCTCCACCGCGGAGCGACAGTGGATCCAGAGCCGCATGGACGGCGTGCGCTCGGCGCCCGAATACGATGCCGCCGTGAAGCTGCACCTGCTCGAGCGGCTCACCGCGGCCGAAGGGCTGGAGCAGTTCCTGGCCTCGCGCTACCCGGGCGCCAAGCGCTTCGGGCTCGAGGGTGGCGAGAGCCTGATCCCGATGCTGGACGAACTGGTGCAGCGCTCTGGCGGCTACGGCGCCAAGGAAGTCGTGGTCGGCATGGCGCACCGCGGCCGCCTCGCAGTGCTGGTCAATATCTTCGGCAAGAACCCCGCCAGCCTGTTCGAGGAGTTCGAGGGCCGCGCGATCTACCAGGGCTCGGGCGACGTGAAGTACCACCAGGGCTTCTCGTCGAACGTGATGACGCCGGGCGGCGAGATGCACATCGCGCTCGCGTTCAATCCCTCGCACCTCGAGATCGTCGCACCGGTCGTGGAGGGCAGCGTGCGCGCGCGCCAGGACCGGCGCGGCAACGTCGCGCGCGACGAGGTCGTGCCGATCATCATGCACGGCGACGCCGCCTTCGCGGGGCAGGGCGTGGTGATGGAAACCTTCCAGATGTCGCAGACGCGCGGCTTCTGCACCGGCGGCACGATCCACATCGTGCTCAACAACCAGGTCGGCTTCACCACCAGTCGCCGCGAGGACGCCCGCTCCACCGAGTACTGCACCGACGTGGCGAAGATGGTGCAGGCGCCGATCTTCCACGTGAACGGCGACGATCCCGAGGCGGTGCTGTTCGTCACGCAGCTCGCGATGGATTATCGCCAGCAGTTCCGCAAGGACGTGGTGATAGACCTGGTCTGCTACCGCCGCCGCGGCCACAACGAGGCCGACGAGCCGGCGGCGACGCAACCGCTGATGTACCAGAAGATCCGCAACCATCCGACCACGCGCACGCTCTACGCGCAGCGCCTGATCGCCGAGGGCGTGATCGGCGCGCAGCAGGAGAAGGAGCTGGTCGACGGATACCGCCAGGCGCTCGAGAGCGGGCAGCACGTGGTCAAGAGCCTGGTGACCGAGCCCAATACCAAGCTCTACGTCGACTGGCGGCCCTATATCGGCCATCCCACCACCGCCAACGCCGACACCGGGCTCGATCTCGCGAAGCTCAAGGAGCTTGGCACGCGCATGTGCGCGCTGCCCGAGGGGTTCGTGCTGCAGCGCCAGGTGCAGAAAATCTACGACGACAGGCGCCTGATGGCCGCGGCGGCGACTCCGGTCAACTGGGGATTCGCCGAACTGCTGGCCTACGCCTCGCTGCTCGAGGAAGGTTTCCTGGTGCGCCTGACGGGGCAGGATGTCGCCCGTGGCACCTTCTCGCACCGCCACGCGGTGCTGCACAACCAGAACGACGGTGGCGTGCACGTGCCGCTGCAGCACCTGGGCGAGGCGCAGGCGCCATTCGACATCCACGATTCCCTGCTCAGCGAGCTCGCGGTGCTCGGCTTCGAATACGGCTACGCGACCACCACGCCCAACGCGCTGATCCTGTGGGAGGCGCAGTTCGGCGATTTCGCCAACGGCGCGCAGATCGTGATCGACCAGTTCATCACCAGCGGCGAGCACAAGTGGGCGCGCCTGTGCGGGCTGACGCTGCTGCTGCCGCACGGCTATGAAGGCCAGGGGCCCGAGCACTCCTCGGCGCGGCTCGAGCGTTTCATGCAGCTGTGCGCCGAGCACAACATCCAGGTCTGCGTGCCGACGACCCCGGCGCAGATCTACCACCTGCTGCGCCGCCAGGCGGTGCGCAAGTTGCGCAAACCGCTCGTGGTCTTCAGCCCGAAGAGCCTGCTGCGCCACAAGGACGCGGTGTCCGAGCTCACCGAGCTGGCGCAGGGTGCGTTCAGGAACGTGATCGGCGAGACCGATGCGATCGAGCCCGACGCCGTCACGCGCGTGGTGTTCTGCAGCGGCAAGGTGTATTACGAGCTGCGCGACCGGCGCAACGAGGAAGACCTGCAGCACGTGGCCATCGTGCGCATCGAGCAGCTCTACCCGTTCCCGCAGCAGGAACTGCTGGCGGCCATCGCGCCGTATCGCAACCTGCTCGAGGTGACCTGGTGCCAGGAGGAGCCGCAGAACCAGGGTGCCTGGTTCAGCAGCCAGCACCACATGCGCCAGGTGGTGCGCGAGCACAACCGTGACCTGTACCTGGAGTACGCCGGACGCGAGGCCTCGGCCGCGCCAGCGGCCGGCTACGCCGCGCTGCACCTCGCCCAGCAGGACAAGCTGATCCGCGATGCGCTGGGCATGCTGGTGCCGCGCTGGCCCAACCCCTGATTCACGCCGCAGAAGCACACAGGAAGACCCGATCATGAGCATCGACATCAAGGCACCCCAGTTTCCGGAATCGATAGCCGAGGGATCGGTCGCGAGCTGGCACAAGCGCCCCGGTGAGGCCTGCAGGCGCGACGAGGTGATCGCCGACATCGAGACCGACAAGGTCGTGCTCGAGGTGGTGGCGCCGGCCGACGGCGCGATCGCCGAGATCCTCAGGGATGCCGGCGCCACGGTGCTCAGCCAGGAAGTCATCGCGCGCTTCGAGGCCGGTGCCGCGGCCGCGGAGCCGGTACCCGCGGCTGCGCCCGCTGCCCCGGCCGCGGCAGCCGGTGCGGGCGTGGCCGGTCCGGCGGCGCGGCTGGCGGCGGCCGAGCGCGGCGTGGATCCGGCGCAGTTGAAGGGCAGCGGCAAGGGCGGGCGCGTCACGCGCGAGGACGTGCTCTCCCACGCGCCGCAGGCCCCGGCTGCCGTGGCGCCCGCAGCAGCGCGCGCCGCCGCGCAGGAGCTGCCGTCGACACCGGCTGCGGCTCCGGCGGCGCGTGCCGTCGAGGGGCGCACGGAGCGGCGCGTGCCGATGACGCGGCTGCGCGCGCGCGTTGCCGAACGCCTGCTGGATGCATCGCGCAACACCGCGATGCTAACGACCTTCAACGAGGTCGACATGCAGCCGGTGATGGACCTGCGCGCGAAGTACAAGGATCTGTTCGAGAAGCGCCACAACGGCACGCGGCTCGGCTTCATGGGCATCTTCGTGCGCGCCAGCGTCGAGGCGCTGAAGCGCTTCCCGGTGGTCAACGCCTCGATCGACGGCAACGACGTGGTCTACCACGGCTACCAGGACATCGGCGTGGCGGTCTCCAGCGATCGCGGCCTGGTGGTGCCGGTGCTGCGCGATGCCGATGCGATGAGCCTTGCCGACATCGAGGCGAGGATCCGCGAGTACGGGCTGAAGGCGCGCGACGGCAAGCTCTCGATCGAGGAAATGACCGGCGGCACCTTCACGATCACCAACGGCGGCGTGTTCGGTTCGCTGCTGTCCACCCCGATTCTCAACCCGCCACAGACCGCGATCCTCGGCATGCACAAGATCCAGGAGCGCCCGGTGGCGGTGAATGGCCAGGTCGTGGTCCGCCCGATGATGTATCTTGCCCTGTCCTACGATCACCGCCTGATCGACGGCAAGGACGCGGTGCAGTTCCTGGTGGCGATCAAGGACATGATCGAGGATCCGGCGCGAATACTGCTGGATCTTTGATCCTATGTGGGTCGGCATTCATGCCGACAACCAAGCTCAGCAACGGAGTCAGCCCGACATGGCACAGCAATTCGACGTGGTGGTGATCGGCGCCGGCCCCGGCGGTTACGTGGCGGCGATCCGCTGCGCGCAGCTCGGGCTGAAGACGGCGGTGATCGAGAAGTGGTGCGGTGACGACGGCAAAGCCATCCTCGGTGGCACCTGTCTGAACGTGGGCTGCATTCCCTCGAAGGCGCTTCTCGACAGTTCGCACAGGTACCACGATGCGCAGCACGGTTTCGCGGTGCATGGGATCCGCGCCGGGGATCTGTCGATGGATGTCGGCGTGATGCTGAAACGCAAGCGTCATATCGTCGGCCAGCTGACGGGCGGCATCGCGGGCCTGTTCAAGGCCAACGGCGTCAAGCTTCTCGCGGGCAGCGGCAGGTTGCTGGCCGGTCGCAAGGTCGAGTTCACGCCGCACGATGGCGAGGCCGAGATCATCGACGCAGGTAGCGTGATACTCGCCACGGGCTCGGTGCCGATCGAGATCTCGTCGGCGCCTTTCGGCGAGCTGATCGTCGATTCGACGGGTGCGCTGGAATTCACCGAAGTGCCTCAGCGACTCGGCATCGTGGGCGCAGGCGTCATCGGCCTCGAACTCGGCAGCGTGTGGGGGCGCCTGGGCGCCGAGGTGGTGATGATCGAGGCTCTGCCGGAGTTCCTGATGCCGGTCGACGAGCAGGTTGCGAAGGAAGCGCTGAAAATCTATGCCAAGCAGGGGCTCGACATCCGGCTGAACTCGCGCGTGACGGCGACCGAGATAACGGCCACCGACAAGGCCTCGGTGAGTGTCACCTACCTCGAGGGCGACACGGAGAAGCAGGAGAGCTTCGACCGGCTCATCGTCGCGGTAGGGCGTCGCCCGGTCACGGCAGGGATTTTCGCTGCCGACAGCGGCGTGAACCTCGAGGAGCGCGGCTTCGTCCACGTCAACGAGTTCTGCCAGACTGACATGCCGGGCGTCTACGCGATCGGCGACATCGTGCGCGGACCGATGGTCGCGCACAAGGCCATGGAGGAGGGCGTGATGGTGGCCGAGCGCATTGCCGGCCGCAAGACGCAGATCAACTACGACTGCATTCCCGCAGTGATCTATACGCACCCCGAAATCGCCATTGTGGGCGCCAACGAACAGCAGCTGAAGGCGCTGGGCACGCCTTACAACGCCGGCGTATTTCCCTTCGTTGCCAGCGGGCGCGCGCTGGCAGCGAATGATGCTGCCGGAATGGTCAAGCTGCTGACGCACGCGGAGACCGACCGTATCCTCGGCTGCCATATCGTGGGTCCGAGCGCCGCGGACCTGGTGCAGCAGGTGGTGATCGCGATGGAGTTCGGCGCCAGCGCCGAGGACATCGCGCTCACGGTCTTCGGCCACCCCACGCTTTCCGAGGCCGTGCACGAGGCGGCGCTCGCGG
>JAGPES010000467.1 GCA_018057015.1 Pseudomonadales bacterium
ACACAGCTGCAGCCCCGCGCGCCAGCGCGCGCGGCGTGCCGGCGCACCCTCGCGCGCCGCGGCGAGGGATTGCGCATCGGCCTGCAGCAGTTCGCGCCGCAGCGCTGCGCAGTCCACGCCCCAGTGCTCCTCGAGAGCGCGGCGCGTGACCGGCGGACGCTCGTTCACGACATCGGTATCGCCGCCTTGTGCCGCGGCGCTCGTGGCCAGCATCAGCAGCGCGATGCCGGCTGCGCGGATCCGGCACGCGACGAACACGTTGAGCGATGCGCGGGGCAAGGCGCGATTCCCGGGGACAAGTTTCTGCAGTGCGCATGATCCGATGATTTGCCCGTTGAATCCAGATCGAACACCGCGAGTAGTGCCGCGTTCGGGCGCAGGGCGCGGCGGGCAGGGCGCGTTTGATGTCATCGGTTGATCTGCATCAATGGTGCCCGGGTATTGGGCACCCGCCCGACGCCCCGCCAGGCAATCTGGCCTATGATCGCGGGCAATGGATCCCCGTGCAGTCTCCCGCCGCCTGTTTCGTATCGCCGCCAGCGTGGTGGCGGGGTTGATGGTCTGTCTGTCGGTGCATGCGGCGCCCGCGAGCCGGCTCGATTCCCTCGATATCGACACCGTTCACAAGGTCTTTCCGCAGGCCGACCGCATCAGCGCGCGGCTCGACGTCGCGCCGGCGCGTGCCGCGTTCAGCGGCAGCGAATTGCTGGGGTGGGTGTTCCTCAGCGACGAAGTCCATCCGGTGCCCGCCTATTCGGGCAAGCCGATCGCGGTGCTCGTGGGACTGCAACCCGACGCGCGCATCGCCGGTGCGACCATCGTGGCCCACGAGGAGCCGATCCTGGTGATCGGCGTGAAGGACGCCGACCTGCAGAAGTTCATCGGCCAGTACGCCGGCATCGGTGCCAGCGAGAGCGTGCGCGTGGGCGCAGCCGCGCGCGAAGGCTACCGCGGCATCGATGCCATCACCGGCGCGACGATCACCGTGATGGTGCTCAACCAGAGCCTGATGCGGTCCGCGCAGGCGGTCGCGGCGGCGCTCGGCCTGCCGCTTGCGCCCGGTGCCGCCGCGGCAGCCGAGCTCACGGCGGCGCACGCGGAGCCCACCGCGGCGCCTCTGTCGAGGATGCCCGCCGCGGGTGTCGACACGATGGCGCGTGACGGCGAACCCGAATGGCAGCAGCTCTGGCAGGAGCGCCGGGTGCGCGTCGTGGTGCTGGTTGCGGCGCTCGGCCTGCTCGTTGCGATGCTGGTGTTCCAGGACTGGCTGGTGCTGCGCCCGCGACTGTTCCGGCGTCTGCGTACCGGCTACCTGCTGTTCACGGTGCTGTTCGTCGGCATCTACAGCATGGGCCAGCTGTCGATCGTCAACATGCTCGCCTTCGGTCGCGTGATGGCGGGGGGCTTTTCCTGGGATACGCTGCTGCTGGAGCCGATCACGTTCCTGCTGTGGGGCTTCGTGGCGGTGACGATCATCCTGTGGGGGCGCGGCGTGTACTGCGGCTGGCTCTGTCCCTTCGGCGCGCTGCAGGAACTGATCCATTCCGTGGCGGAGCGCTTCAAGCTGCCCACGTGGGAATTTCCCGCAATGGTCCATGAGCGCCTGTGGGCGATCAAGTACCTGATCCTGATCCTGCTGTTCGGGCTGTCGCTGGATTCGATGGCGCGCGCCGCGACGGTCGCCGAAGTGGAGCCGTTCAAGACCGTTTTCGGCATGCATTTCATGCGTGAGTGGTACTTCACGCTGTACGCGCTGGGCCTGCTGGCCATCAGCGCGGTGAACAGCAAGTTCTACTGCAAGTACCTTTGTCCACTGGGCGCGGCGCTCAGTTTCTTCACGCGCTTTCGCATCTTCGACTGGTTGCGCCGGCGCCGCGAGTGCGGCAGTCCGTGCCAGACCTGCGCCGCGCAATGCCAGATCGGGGCGATCAGGCCTACCGGCGAGATCATCGAGAACGAGTGCCATTACTGCCTGGAATGCCAGGTCATCTATCACGACGATCACCGCTGTCCGCCGCTGGTCGAGAAGCGCAAGCGCCGCGAGAAGCGCGAGGCCAATGCGGCGGGGATGATGGCCTCGGGCCGGAAGATAGACGCCGTGCAGGTCGACTAGCTGCTCCTGCCGCCTCCGCGCAGCAGTGCCGCCAGCACCACCACCAGGAACATCACGCCGCCGATCACGGCGACCAGTCCGCCCAGCCCCATCAGGCCCATGCCGACCACCTCCTGCACGCCCTGCAGCCCCTGCGCCGCGCCGGCGGTCTTGCGCTGCACGCCGTGCCCGCCCGTCCACGCCAGCGCGGTGATGTGCATGACCTGGCCGATGCCGTAGACATAAGGCTGCCAATAGGCCGCGCGCAGCATCGTCAGCGGGCGGCCGATGCGCGGCAGCAGCAGGTACACCACGCCCATGTAGGCGAGCGTCACGCCCACGATCGAGCCGTGGTAGTGCGCCGGGATCACGGTGTTCGAGCCGCGGATCATGAATCCCATGATGCCGCCGCCGGCGAACAGGCTGATCGCGCAGATCAGCGCACCGCGCAGCGGCAGCTGGGCGGGCGAGAGTGGTCCTTGCTGTCGCAGGCTCGCGATCACCAGCAGCAGCAGCGGAATGCAGGCCATGCCGCCGTAGCGCATCAGGGAGGTGAAATTCACGATGTGGTCCACCGAGGACACCGGGAAACCGTTGATCCAGGGCACCGCCGCGAGCGGCAGCACGGTCAGCGTGAACAGCGCGGCGTGCAGCCGTGGCCCGCCCCGCAGGCGCGAGCCCGAGGCGCGCAGCAGCAGCATCGCGGCGACCAGCATCAGTATCGTGTGCGTGAACTGCAGCACGTGACCGCCGCCCCAGAAAAGCAGGTCGAAGTAGTATTCGCCGGAGGCGTCCGCGGGCATGCCGCGGTAGCTGATCGCGACGCAGGCGACCGCGAGCAGCGCGCTCAGCGCCGCGAGTGCGAGTGCGAAGCTGATCACTTCGTCCTCGTCGCGCGAGTGCGCGCGGCGCAGGAATACCAGCAGATAGGCCCCGGCCTGTATCACCAGCCCGGCCGCGACCGCCGCGAGCCCCGCATAGAACCACGG
>JAGPES010000468.1 GCA_018057015.1 Pseudomonadales bacterium
TCCACGCACCCGCGGCCTGCAGGGCGTCGATCTGGGCCTGCGGCACGCGCGCGTGCACCTCGGCGTCGGCACTGGCGGCAAGCACCAGCAGCGGGGCCCCCGGCGCGGCGAGGTCACCCACTGCGGCCAGCCGCTCGCGCACCACGCCGTGGAAGGGCGCGCGGATCACGGTGCGCGCCAGCGCAAGCTCGGCCGCCGCCTGTGCGGCGCGGGCGGCGTCGCGTTCGCTGAGCAGCACGCCCACCTCGGTCTCGCGGATGCGCAGGCCGTCGGCGCTGATGAAGCCGCGCGCGGCGAGCGCCCGCGACTGCTCGAGCTGGGCGCGGGCAAGACGGATGCGGCTGTCGATGAGCGCGATCTGAGCGCGCACACGCTCGAGCTCGATGCGAAAGCTCGCGTCGTCGAGACGGACGAGTTCGCCCCCCCGCCGGATGGAGGCGCCGACGCGCGCGGGCATGGCGACGACGCGCGCCGACAGCTCGGCGGCGATGCGCGCCTCCTCCTGCGCCACCACGGTGGCGGGCGCGCGGTACTCGGGATAGACGGCGATCTCGGCGAGCGGTCGCGGCGACCATTCGGCCGCACGCAGCGGCGAGGAAAACAGCAACAGAAACGGAAGCAGGATCAGGGCGAGCAGTCGGACCGGTCTCATCGCAACTCGATCAGGAAGATTGGGCGTCGCTCGCCGGGCGACCGGCGGCGGCGCAGAACGCCATCAGCCGTGGTCGATGACCCTGAAGCTGAGCGTCGGCGCGGTGAAGTCGTCGGGCGTTGCGCCCAGGCCGATCTCGCCTTCGCCATAGAGCGTGCAGGTGTCACGACGCAACATCACCGGCGCGGCCGACCCGGTGAAACGCACCCAACTGCCGTTGCTGCTGAAGTCGGTGAGCAGGCACTGCCCGCCCATCCACTCGACGCGGGCGTGGCGGCGCGACACGCGCGGATCGTCGATGGAAAAGCCGGCGCCGTCACCACGGCCGATGATCAACGGCGCATCGTCGGCGTGCAGCTCGATGTGCTGGTCGAGGCGGTCGATGTCGACCCGGCGCACTGAACGTTCGCCGTCGATCAGCTCCTGGAAGCCAAGCAAGGTGGTGAGCGTGGTCTCGGCCGTGCGCGCGAAATCGACCCGCCACACCCGCAAGGGCTCTGCCTTGCCCTTGATGGTGATGCGGTCGAGGCTGTGGCAGGCGATGCGAAGCGATTCGGGCAGGCTGGCGAACACCGCGTCGCCGATCAGCGTCTCCCCGGTCTGCGCGCGGTCGCTGAGGCGAGCGGCAACGTTCACCGCGTCGCCGTAGCAGTCGCCGTCGTGCTCCACGATGGCGCCGCGATCGATGCCGGTCTTGACGCCCAACGGCGCGCGGCGCAGTTCGACACTGGCGAACTCCTGCAGCACCTCCTGCAGGCGCGCGCCCGATTGCACCGCCGCCACCGGATCGTCGAACAACACCAGCACGCCATCACCCAGATACTTGACGACGTGCCCGCCTGCACAGGCCAGGTGACGGCCGAGCGCGTGCGTGCACCGGGTGACGATCTGCGTCGCCGCCACATTGCCTGCCGACTCGAACAGCCCGGTACTCCCCGTCAGATCGGCGAATACCACGGTCCTGACCGATTGCTCCACGCGCCTCCTCGCTCCGATTCTTGTTCGCGCGACATCTCCCCGCCAGCCCGAGCGGCGGCGGTTCGCTGCGTTGCGCAAGACCGGATGCTAGCACTAAGGCTTGAAACCGTCATCGGCGAGGCCGTACGGCACGCATGACCTCCCCCGCCCCCGAGCAAGCCCGGCCCTCAATCGTGCTGTTGCCACAGGCTTGCCCCCAACCGCTTCAGGCCGCGGTCTCCTGGGTGTCGCCAATGGCAGCCGGTACCAAGTCGATGTCGGTACCGGCCAGCAGGCCTTCGATGTAGTCCTGCGGCAATCGATAGTCCACCGCCAGTTGTGCCGCATCCAGTCCGCTCGCACGGATAGTCTGCAGCCAGCCATTGAGCCCGGTCGACAGCGAACGCCCGGCCTGTTCACCCTCGCGGGTGGCGCGCTCGCCGTCGGCGACTTCGTATTTGTTGCTGTAGCCGCGCGGGGTCACCATCAGGCCGTCGCGCACGAAGGTGTTGGAATTGCCGATCAGCACCGTGGTCAGCATGCCGATATCGGCCTCGGCCATGCGCTGAAGGGTAGTGAATTCGATGCGCTGCTTGGGGCGGTAGGCCGATTTCACGATGGCGACCGGCGTGTCGGAGCGGCGATGGCGCAGGAACAGGCGCTGGGCTTCGACGATCTGGCGCGTGCGGCGGCCACTCTTGGGGTTGTAGAGGGCGACGACGAAGTCCGCATAGGCCACCGCGTCGAGCCGGCGCGCGATGGTCGGCCACGGCGTGAGCAGATCGGACAGCGAAATCGCGCAGAAGTCGTGGGTCAGCGGCGCACCGACGAGTGCGGCGCAGGTGTTGAGCGCGGAAGCGCCCGGGATGATCTCGACCTCGATGTCCGAGTCAGGGGTCCATCCGGCCTGGAACAGCACCTCGAAGGTGGGGCCGGCCATGCCGTAGACACCGGCGTCGCCGGAGGATATCAGCGCCACCTTCTTGCCCTGGCGTGCGCGCTCGAGCGATTCGATGGCGCGGTCGAGTTCCTCGGTCATCGATTTCTTGATCACCTCCTTGCCTTCGAGCAGATCGGCCACCAGGCGGATGTAAGTGACGTAGCCGATGATGGTGTCGGCTTCGGCGATCGCTGCGCGCGCGCGCGCGGTGAGGTGGTCGTGGCTGCCGGGGCCGAGACCGACGAGCATGATCTTGCCGCCGGTCCGGGCCGGCTGCGGGTGGGGGGCGTTCAGTGGAGCGTTCATTGCGGAATCCTTGCGATCGAGACGGTGGCGTTGCGGCCGTCGGGGCCGCGCAGCTTGTGCTTTTCAACGATGAGGGCGGCAGGGTCGGTGGCGAGGCTGGTGCCGGCGGCAAGCAGTGCGGCGGCTTCCGACACCGAGGCCGTGCCGGTGTATTTACGGACGGTTTCGGATGGGTTGGGGACGGTGACGGCTGCCAGTGTTTGCGGGGAATGGAAGTGCAGCGT
>JAGPES010000469.1 GCA_018057015.1 Pseudomonadales bacterium
GTATTCGATCGTGGTACCCGGCCTGACCGAGAAGTCCGGAATCCGGCGTAGCCATTCCTGCAGCGCCACCTTTATCTCGAGGCGGGCAAGGTGAGCCCCCATGCAGCTGTGTACGCCACCGGCGAAGGCCAGGATCGGCTTGCGCGGACGGTGGAAGTCAACATTGGTCGGATCGGGAAAGATTTCCGGATCGTAGTTGCAGGCCGGCAGCACGGCCGTCACGCGGTCGCCTTTCTTCATTTGCACGCCGCGCAGCTCGTAGTCCTGTGCCAGTACGCGGCCCGAGAAGGTCACCGACCAAACGCGGAGCAGTTCCTCCACCTGGGAGCCGATGTTGCCGGGATCGTTGATCATTTCCTTGCGACGTTCGGGATTGTTGGCCAGCCACAGCCACATGTTGTTCAGCGTGGCGAATACGGTGTCGAGCCCACCGATGAACAGGAAGACCACGAAGCCGAAGATCTCCGGTGGCGTCATCGGCCTGTCGTCGACCCTTGCGTGCACGATCCGGCTGATCACCTTGTCATCGGGATTTTCCGTCTTCTCGACGATGACCTGCTTGAGATAGGCGCTGATCTTGCCCATGGCGTCGGCCATGGTCGCGCGATCCTGCGAATGGAGCAGCTCGATGGCCCACTGGACGAATGTGTCGCGTTTTTCCTGGGGCAGGCCCATCAGGTCGAGGAATACCGATACTGGCAGCGGACGGCCGAAATCGTCGGTGAATTCACATTCGCCCTTGTCGATGACCTGATCGATAAGATCATTGGCCAGGTTTCGGATCTTGCCTTCGAGCGCCAGCACGCCCCTGGGCGAGAACTGCTGTTCCAGGATCGCGCGATACTTGCGGTGGTGAGGCGGATCGATCTCGATCGGGATGAAGTAGAAATAGTCGTCCGGATCGCGCGGGAAGGGCGTCGCTCCCTCGTTGGAGAAGATATCCGGATGACGCAGCATGAAAAAGGCGTCTTCGTACTTGAGCAGTTGCCAGGCGTTGCCATAGTCGTTGACGTCATAAAAGATCGGCGGCATCGTTCCATGCAGCCTGGCCATGAAATCGTGTGGCGCGGCGAGGAATTCGCCGCCAAAGGTGAGGCCGACCGAGCGGATCAGTTCCTTGGGTACGTGGGCAGGAATGTTCTCCCGGCCGGCTATCCGGGGGAACTGCGGCGGAACCGGGTGTGTCGCGTCGATCGCCATCTTTCATTTCTCCTCTGGATCAGCTGCTTCGCATCGCCGAGTCCACGCGCACGGAGAGTACGGTTACCGCGACGCGGCGGTCATCATGGGTTGTTTCGCCACCGATCAGAACTGCGATTCCGGCAAACGGACGACAAGGCCGTCCATCCGGTCGTTGACCGTGATCTGGCAACTGAACCGGCTGCCGGCCTCGTTACCATGGCGGGCGAACGCCAGCATTTGCGTTTCGGCCTCCGAGGGCGGATCCAGCCTGGCGACCCACGCCGGATCCACGAAGCAAAGGCAGGTCGCGCAGGCGAGCACCCCGCCGCATTCTGCCACTATCCCTTCGATCGCGTTGTTGACAGCGCCCTGCATGACGGAGTCTCCCGTTGCAATCTCGACCTTGTGTTTCTTGCCGCCGTGCTCGATGTAGGTCACAAGCGCCATGGAGCATTCCTCGAGGGATGTGTGAATTGATGCGAGAACACAGTTCTCTTTTATTAGATACGACGACCCTCCAGCATGTCAACCGGGCCGTTGGGTTCCCCGTGCTGGCTGATTGACACGTGACGATCATGCAAGCTTAATGAAACAACTTCGGTCTCACGCGACACCAGTTTCATGGTTTCGGCCCTTAAATCCAACCCGCCCGTGATCATGACTCCCGCCGACCTCCCGGTCCTCTGGGAAGAGCGGTCGGCCCGGCGCGTTCTGGAGAACGGCCGGGACCAGATTCTCGAACGCGGCCGCAAGATCATCGAGGCCGCCTACGATCTGTTGGCGGAAGAGGGGCTGGAGGGGCTGACAATCCGGGCAGTGCTCAAAAGGACCGGATTGTCCCGACGCGCCTTCTACGAGCGCTTCGAAGGCAAGGACGACCTCGTGCTCGCCGTGTTCGAGCAGAGCGTTCGCGCCGCCGCTGTGCACTACAGCAAGCTGATCAGCGCACTGGCTTCCCCGATGCAGAGACTGGAACTGATCGTCACCCATATCGTCCTCGACACGAGTACTTCTGGCGAGGCAAGCGATCCATCGAGCAATCGCCGCGGTGCCGCGCTCAGCCGGGAGCATCTGCGCCTGGCCGAATCGCGCCCGCATGACCTGCAGGCGGCGCTGAGCCCGTTGCTCGCATTGATCGCCCGGCAGCTCTCCGACGCGATGGCAGCCGGCTCGGTCAGAAACGGCAACCCTCAACGATTCGCGGCCCTGATTTACAACCTGGTGTCCACCACCGTGCATACCGAGTTGCTGTCCCAGCAGAGCGCGCGACCGGATCGGGGTCATCAAGGACAATTGGCCGAGGATGTCTGGGAATTTTGTCGGCGGGCAATCGTTGCGCAGCCATCCGTCACGGCTTCGAGAACGGCGGTTCCGGGCGTGTCAACCTGACTGGTTGGCAAGGCCTGCCGCGTGCCTTGCGGCAACATAGCCGAAGGTCAGCGACGGACCGATGCTGGCGCCGGCACCCGGATAGACGCCGCCCATGACAGAAGCGGTCGATACGCCAGTTGCATAGAGCCCCTCGATCACGGAACCGTCGGCCTTCACGACGCGCGCCTGTGCATCGGTCACCGCGCCGCCATAGGTGCTGACATCACCGGGAACAACGGGAACAGCGTAGAACGGCGCCTTGTCGATGCGGCCCAGGGCCGGATTCGGGCCGTGATACGGATCACCCAGCCAATGGTCATAGGCGCGCTCGCCACGATGGAAGTCCTCGTCCACGCCCTTGTCAACAAAGCTGTTCCAGCGCCCGATGGTGCGCTCCAGCGCCGTGGAATCGATGGCGAGCAACCTGGCGAGCTGCCCGACAGTATCGGCCTGCCGGAGATAGCCTTCCTCGGTCCAATTCCTGGGCTTGTTGCGACCGGGGAATGTGCCCGCCAGCA
>JAGPES010000470.1 GCA_018057015.1 Pseudomonadales bacterium
GATCTTGCTCATCGGTCTGCCTCCCGGGCAAGTTGCTCGAACACCGCGACGTCCAGCACGGTCCTGTTTCGACCATCCTGAACGAACACGAGTTGCGGTCTGCTGCCGCTGTTGAGAAAGCACCGGGTGTGATCTACGACGCCCGCGTACTCATGAAGGAGATTGTATAGGCTCCGGGGGAATCGCCGGGAGATGTCGGCCGGCGGAATCGAGTGCCCACCATGTGAGACACGCTCGGCCACCCGCATCAGTGACATTTCAACCGACGGAAGGGCCAGATACAGCAGTTCTACTCGCCAGCCCGTCGATCTGAGACGCTGTATCAGCCGAAGGTATCCGCGGCCTGACAACGTTGTTTCGAAAGCGAAATCTTTACCCGCAAGGATGTGGCGCTCGATTTCCTGCAGAAACAGACGACTGGCCGTCAGCAACTCCCGCTCCGGAGCCAGAGGGGAGAGGCCAGCGGCAATCAGGTCCGCGTTGATGAATGCGCTGCCGGCCGCTACGTCCGGCAGGTACTCGAGTGCGAACGTGGTCTTCCCGGCGCCATTCGGGCCGGCGATGATCCGGCAAACAGGCTGCCGCGCGACTTCATTCATACCAGCCGGATCCTCCCGGTGAGCAGTTCCTGCATCATGCCCTGCTTCAGCAGGCGGGTCTTGTCGCGGCGGGCTTCTAGGGTGGTGATTTCGCTGTACTGTTCCGATCCAGACCCAATTGGTGTGGGTCAGGGAACAGCGTCGGTCGCGTCGGTAATACCTCACAGCCCTGCCCCCGTGCCCGCTGCTAGCATGCCGCCTTCAGAAGCAGGTGATTCGTGTCATGCGCACCGTCGTCCTCTCGCTGTGGGCCCTGTTCGCGGGGCTGTCGCTGATCATCGTCGGCAACGGGCTGCAGAGCACGCTGCTCGGCGTGCGCGCCAGCCTGTCGGGGTTCGAGACCGGCGTCACCGGCGCGGTGATGGCCTGCTACTACATCGGTTTCATGCTCGGTTCCTGGACCACGCCGCGGCTGATCGCGCGCGTCGGGCCCATCCGCGTGTTCGCGGCACTGGCGTCCCTGTTCTCCTTCGCGCCGCTGGCGCATGCGCTGTTCGTGCATCCGCTGGCGTGGGCGTTCGTGCGCCTGGTCAGCGGCGCCTGCATGGTCGGCATCTATATCATTGCCGAGAGCTGGCTGAACGCCGAGGCCACCAACGAGAACCGCGGGCGGCTGCTGTCGCTGTACCTGGTCGTCAGCCAGGGCTCGATGGCGGCGGGGCAGCTGCTGCTGCAGGTGGCCGATCCGCTGGGCTTCGAACTCTTCGTGCTGATCTCCGCGCTGTGCTCGCTGGCAGTGGTGCCCCTGATGCTCACGCGCCACCCGGCGCCACGCCACGAGCAGCACGCCACCATCAGCCTCGGGGCGCTCACGCGGCGCGTGCCGCTGACGGTCGTCGGCATCCTGCTGGTCTCGCTCACCTACGGCGCCTTCTACTCGATCGGCTCGGTGTATGCGCTGAAGATCGGCCTGGAGCGTTCGCAGATCGCCTGGTTCATGGCCGCCGCCATCGTGGGCAGCGCGCTGATGCAGTGGCCGATCGGCATGCTGTCGGATCGCATGGACCGGCGCCGCGTGGCGCTCGGGCTGAGCGCCGTGGTCAGCGTCATTGCGGTGGTGCTCGCCGTACTGCCCGGGCACGCGGCGCTGCCGATCTACGCGCTGATGTTCCTCTACGGCGGGCTGTCCTTTCCGCTCTACGGGGTGTTCCTCTCGCTCGCGGCCGACCGCATGCGCGGCGACGAGTTCGTGGCGGCCAGCAGCAATGTACTGCTGTTGAACGGGGCGGGCTCGGCCATCGGGCCGGTGCTGGTGGCGTGGTTGATGGAGGCGGTGGACGCGCGCGCCTACCTGCTGTTCGTGGCGGCGATCCACGTGATCGTGTGCGCCATGGTGGCCGCCAGCCTGCTGCGAACCGGTGGCGGCAAGGTGGCGCCGGTCAGGCATCACGTGAACGCCATGCCGCAGGGTTCGGCGGTCGCGGCCGGGATGGCCGGGCGCGTGGCGGGCGAGCCGTGACCCGGTATCTTCGGAGGCATCGATGAGCGAGACGATCAAGCCGCTGGCGGGGCTGCGCGTGCTGGAGCTGGGACAGCTGCTGGCCGGACCGTTCGCCGCTGCGTTGCTGGCCTACTTCGGCGCCGAGGTGATCAAGGTCGAGCCGCCCGAGGGCGACCCGATCCGCGGCTGGCGGCAGCTCGACGAGGGCGGCACCTCGTACTGGTGGCGCAGCCTCGGGCGCAACAAGAAGTGCATCACCGTGGACCTCAAGAGCGCGCGCGGCCAGGACGTGGTGCGCCGCCTCGCGGAACGCTCCGACGTGCTGATCGAGAACTTCAGTCCCGGCGTGCTGGAGCGCTGGGGGCTGGCGCCGGAGGTGCTGAAGGCGGCCAACCCGCGACTGGTGATCGCGCGCATTTCGGGCTACGGGCAGGACGGACCCTATGCCGCGAAGCCGGGCTTCGCCTCCGTGTGCGAAGGCATCAGCGGCTTCCGTTACCTCAACGGCTTTGCGGGCGAGGCGCCGGTGCGGCCGAACCTCAGCATCGGCGACACCATCGCGGCGCTGCATGCGGCGCTCGGCATCCTGATCGCGCTGCGCGCGCGCGACGCGTTGCCCGATGCCGGCGGGCAGGTCGTGGACGTCGCGCTGTACGAGTCGATGTTCAACCTCATGGAAGCCGTGGTGCCGGAGTACTCGGGCGCGGGGTTGATCCGCGAGCCGGCCGGCACCACGGTGACCGGCATCGTGCCCACCAACACCTACCGCTGCGCCGACGGCAGGTTCGTGGTGATCGGGGGCAATGGCGATTCGATCTTCAGGCGCCTGATGGAAGGCATCGGCCGCCAGGACCTCGCCGATGATCCGCAGCTCGCGCGCAACGCCGGGCGCGTGCAGCGCGAGGCCGAGATCGATGCCGCGATCGGCGGCTGGTGCGCCGCGCGTACTGCCGTGGACGTGCTGGCCGTGATGGACGACAAGCGCGTGCCGGCGGGGCCCATCTACAACGTCGCGGACATGTTCGCGGATC
>JAGPES010000472.1 GCA_018057015.1 Pseudomonadales bacterium
GCAGCTCGAGGCTGAGGTTGCGCAGGTTGTTCTGGCGCGCGCCTTCGATGCTGATGCTGTCTTCCACGTCGTGCCTGTAATCCGGTGCTGCTGCGGGGGGTGCGAGCGGCATCTTCGCCGAGCCGCGGGAAGCAATGCAACGGCGGCGGCCGGCGCTTGACCCCGGTCAAGGAAAGGGCAACCGATGCTTCAAAACCGCTTGCGCAGCCGGTAAGTTCCGGGCGCGGGAGAACGCGGGCATCAGCGGAGAACAAGCAGCATGAACAGCAGCCGGCGCAGGGTCGTCATAATGGGCGCGGCGGGGCGCGATTTCCACAATTTCATGCAGGTGTTTCGCGACGATCCCGGCGTGGAGGTCGTGGCTTTCACCGCGGCGCAGATCCCGGGTATCGCCGGGCGCCCCTTCCCCGCATCCCTTGCCGGCGAGTCCTACCCCGCGGGCATACCGATCGTAGACGAGGAGTTCCTGGAGCAGCTGGTGGGCGAGCACCGCGTCGACGAGGTGGTGTTTTCCTACAGCGACATCAGCCACGTCGAGGTCATGCACCGCGCCTCGCGCGTGCTGGCGAGTGGCGCGAGCTTCGCGCTGCTCGGGCCCGCGCGCACGATGCTGCGCGCGCAGCGCCCGGTGATCGCGGTCTCCGCGGTGCGCACCGGCTGCGGCAAGTCGCAGGTCGCGCGCTGGCTGGTGCAGCGGCTGCACGCCGCGGGACTGAAAAGCGCCGTGATCCGTCACCCCATGCCCTACGGTGACCTCGAGGCGCAGCGCGTGCAGCGCTTCGGCTCGCGGGCGGACCTCGAGCGAGCGCGCTGCACCATCGAGGAGCGCGAGGAATACGAGCCGCACATCGAGCGCGGCGCGACGGTGTTCGCCGGCGTGGACTATGCGGCGGTGCTGGACGAGGCGCAGCGCGACGTCCAGGTAATCGTCTGGGACGGCGGCAACAACGACTTCCCCTTCGTGCGCCCGGACCTGCACATCGTGCTGCTCGATCCGATGCGCGCCGGCCACGAGGCGACCCACCACCCCGGCGAGGCGGTGCTGCGCATGGCCGACATCGCGCTGATCGCGAAGTCCGACACGGCCACGCCGGCACAGATCGGGCAGCTGGTCGACAGCGTGCGCGAGCTCAACCCCGGCGCCAGGATCCTGCGCGGCGCCTCGCCGGTGACGCTCGAAGCGGCCGCGACGCTCGCCGGCAAGCGCGTACTGGTGATCGAGGACGGTCCCACGCTCACGCACGGCGACATGCCGCACGGCGCCGGCTGGCGCGCGGCCACCGACGCCGGCGCCGTTATCGTCGACCCGCGACCCTGGGCCGGACCCGAGTTGCGGGCGGCATATGATTGCCATCCGCACATCGGTCCCGTGCTGCCCGCGCTGGGCTACTACGCCGCGCAGATCGAGGCGCTGCGCGACTGCATCGACGCCTGTGACGCCGACGCCGTGGTGAGCGGCACACCGATCGACCTCGCGGCGCTGCTCAGGGTGAACAAGCCGGTGCTTCGCGCGCGCTACGAGTTCGCCGATGTCCAGAGCCCCGGGCTAGCGGGCGCGCTGCGCGAGTTCCTTCGCGAGCAGCGCCTCGCCTGAACCACGCTCGTGGGTCCGGCTTCAGCCGGACATCCGGGACGGACAAATGTCCGGATAAATCCGGACCCACACACGTGTCACAAATCCGTAGCCGCGCTGCAACCACCCGTTCACCTGCCGCGTTCACCATGCGTGACAACGGCAGGAGGGAACGATGCTGCAGAACCCCGGGGCTTCGCTGCGTTACCGCACCATCTGGCTGTCCGACATCCACCTGGGATACCGTCATTGCAAGGCGGATTTCCTGCTCGAATTTCTCGCCACCGTCCGCTGCGACACCATCTTCCTCGTCGGCGACGTGCTCGACCTCTGGTCGCTGCGCAATCAGTGGCACTGGCCGGCGGCGCACAGCGCGGTGCTGCGCGCGCTGCTGGAGCGCGCCGACAACGGCACGCGCGTGGTCTACGTGCCCGGCAACCACGACGAGACCATCCGCGACTTCGCCGGCAACGCATTCGGCAAGATCGCCATCGAGAAGCAGTGCGAGCACCTCACCGCGAACGGGCGGCGCCTGCTGGTCACGCACGGCGACGAGTTCGAGGCGCTGATCCGCTGCAGCGCGCTGACCCGCGTGCTGGGATCCGCCTCCTACAGCGCCCTGCTGCGCCTGAACCGCCACTACAACCACTGGCGCGCCTGGCGCGGACAGCCCTACTGGTCACTCGCCACCGCGATCAAGAACCGGGTCGGCAACGCGCGTCGCGCCATCGACGCCTTCGAGCTCGCCGCGCTCGACTATGCGCACGCGCACGGCTTCGATGGCGTCGTCTGCGGCCACATCCACCAGCCCTGCACGCGCGAGGTCGACGGCACCGTCTACTGCAACGACGGCGACTGGGTCGAGAACTGCACGGCGCTTGCCGAGACCGTCGCCGGCGAGCTCGAACTGCTGCACTGGCCGCGCCTGCGCGAGCACGTCATGCGCGCCCACGCCGCCAACGACCTCCCCGTCACGCCGCTACCGCGTCTGCCGCGGCGCGCCACAGCCAGGAGATGAACCGATGTTCACGGTCGAGAACCTGATCTGCTCGCGCTGGCCCGGCTTCGCGCAACAGCACCGCTGGCTGCGCTCGCCGCTGCTCGCGGTGCTGCGCCTGCTGTTCCACGAGAGCCGCTTCCGCCAGTTTGCCGAGGACTACCCGCACCTGCGCGGCATGGACTTCGTGGACCAGGTGCTGGAGTACTTCGACTTCAGCTATGCCGTGCGCAGCAACGAGCGCGAACGCATCCCGGCGCACGGTGCCGTGGTGATCGTCTCCAACCACCCGATCGGCAGCCTCGACGGCCTGGCGCTGCTGCGCCTGGTCAACGAGATCCGTCCCGACGTGAAGGCCGTGGCCAACGAGCTGCTGATGGCCCTGGAGCCGCTGCACTCGCTGCTGCTGCCGGTCGACGCGATGGGCGGGCGCACCGCGCGCGACAATATCCGCCGCATCGAGGCGCACCTCGGCGCGGGCGGCGCGCTGGTGATCTTT
>JAGPES010000471.1 GCA_018057015.1 Pseudomonadales bacterium
CCGAAAAAGCTGATCCAGCTGCTGGCCGAATTTGCCTACGCCGATGTGCCGCTGACCGCGCCATTCGTGGAGGAGTTCTACGCCAGGCTCCAGTCCCAGGGCCCCGCCATGGCCTTCGTCCAGACCTGGGTCGAACAAAAACTGCTCGAACAGGGAGTAACCGCGGCCCAGCTGTCGGAGACCGCCGGCCGCACGGCCGCGACCAACCAGATCTCCATCGCCAACAGCATCGGCAGTCTGCGCTTCATCGGCGCCATGGACTGGCGGGATTACGTCGAGTCGCTCAGTGTCGTCGAGCAGACCTTGCGCGAAGACCCGGCGGGAATGCACGCGAGCCAGGATTTCGCCACCCGTGACCGTTACCGGCACGTCGTCGAGGACGTCGCGCGCCGCAGCGAGCGCAGCGAACTCGCGGTGGCACGGGAAGCCATTGCGCTCGCGCAGGCAGCGGCCGCCCAGCGCAGTCCCGACGATCGCAGCGCGCACGTCGGGTATTACCTCATCGATGACGGACGGCGCGATCTGGAGCGTGCGGTCGGCTGCCGCGTGCCGTTGAAATCGCGGATCATCAGCGCGAGCCGGCGTGTCCGCCTGTTCCTGTATCTCTGCCCCATCGCGTTGCTCACCGCGCTGGCGACCGCGGTCGTGCTGCTCCCGTTCCACGGTTTCGCGCCGGGTGACTGGCGCGACTGGTTGCTTGCCCTCGCCGGCGCCGTGAGCGCCTCGGCACTGGCCGTCGCGCTGGTGAACCTGCTGGTCACGCTGTTCGTGCCGCCACGCGCATTGCCGCGCCTGGACTTCTCCAGCGGCATCCCGGACGCGCACCGCACGATGGTGATCGTCCCGACCCTGCTCGGCAGCGCGCAGGAGCTCGATGATCTGCTGGAAGCGCTGCATATCCGCTACCTGGGCAATCGCGATCCCAACCTGTTCTTTGCCCTGCTCACGGATTTTCGCGACGCCTCCGAGCAAACGCTGCCCGATGACGAGCCCCTGCTGGCTCACGCACGCGCCGCGGTCGAGGCGCTCAACGCGAGCCATCGCGAGGAGCGCCCCTGCATCTTCTACCTGTTTCACCGTCCGCGGCTGTGGAATCCGGTGGAGCGCGTATGGATGGGCTACGAGCGCAAGCGCGGCAAGCTGGAGCAGTTCAATGCCCGGCTGCGCGGCGGCGCGCAAACCGCCTTCACGGAGCTCGTCGGCGATGCCTCGATCCTCGGTTCGATCCGCTACGTCATCACCCTGGACACCGACACCCAGTTGCCGCGCGACGCGGCGCGAACCCTGATCGGCAATCTTGCGCACCCGCTCAACCGCCCGGTCTTCGATGCCGCCAGGGGGCGCATCGTCGAAGGCTACGCCATCCTGCAACCGCGCGCGTCGATCAGCCTCACCAGCGCCGGCCAGTCGCGCTTCACCCGGCTGTTCGCGGGCGAGTCGGGCATCGACCCGTACACGCGCGAGGTGTCGGATGTCTACCAGGATGTCTTCGGCGAAGGCTCGTTCATCGGCAAGGGCATCTACGACGTGGATGCGTTCCGCCAGGCCGTCGACGGACGCTTTCCCGAGCATCTCATCCTCAGCCACGACCTGCTGGAAAGCGGCTATGCGCGTTCGGCACTGGTGAGCGATGTCGAGCTGATCGAGGAGCATCCGGCCAGTTATGCCATCGAGGCCAGCCGGCGCCACCGCTGGATACGCGGCGACTGGCAGATCGCCGGCTGGCTGCTCCCGCGCGTACCGGGCCCGCCCGGAGCAGACGGCGCGCACACGATCCGGCAGCCGAATTGCCTGTCGCGGCTGTCGCAGTGGAAGATCATCGACAACCTGCGCCGCAGCCTCGTGCCGGCGTCGCTGCTCTGCCTGCTGGCAGGCGGATGGCTGTTCGGCGCCGGGCCGGCGTGGTTCTGGACCCTGCTGGCCGTGGCGGTGCTGTGCCTGCCGCCGCTGCTGTCCAGCGCGATCGCCCTGGTGCGCAAGCCCGAGGAACGTGACTGGCTGCTGCACGTGCGGCTGACGGGAGAATCCGGGGCCCGCCCGATCGTGCACGCCGCGCTGAACCTGATCCTGTTGCCCTACGACGCGCTGATCTGCCTGGATGCAATCCTGCATTCGGGTGTGCGCATGCTGTTCACGCAACGCGGCCTGTTGCTCTGGCAACTGCCATCCTACGCCCGCCGCAACGCGAGCCGTACGCCGACGGACTTCCTGCGCGAGATGTGGATCGGACCCGTTGTGGCGCTGGCGCTGGGCGTGGCATTGGCCGCGAGCGGCGACGACACCCGGTCGGCACAGTGGCTCCTCGCCATCGCACCCATCCTGTTGCTCTGGTTGGTGTCGCCCCTCGCGGGCTGGTGGATCAGCAGGCCGCTCGCACCGTCCGTACCGGGGCTGAGCATGCCGCAGCAGGCGTTCCTGCGGGCTTCGGCACGGCGAACCTGGCGCTACTTCGCGGATTTCGTCGGGCCGACGGACAACTGGCTGCCGCCCGACAACTTCCAGGAATACCCGGCCCCCCTCGTCGCCTCGCGCACCTCGCCCACCAACATGGGCATGTCGCTGCTGGCGGACCTGGCCGCGCACGATTTCGGCTACATCCCGGCCGGGGAATTGCTGAGCCGCGCGGGAAACACGCTGGCGACCATGCAAGCGCTGGAGCGCTACCGCGGCCACTTCTACAACTGGTACGACACGCGCACACTGCAGCCGCTCAACCCGCAATACGTCTCGTCGGTGGACAGCGGCAACCTGGCCGGAAGCCTGCTCACGCTGCAGGCGGGACTCGTCGAACTGAAAGACCAGCCGGCGCTGTCGCCCAACGCGTTCCAGGGCCTGCAGGACACCCTGCAGGTGCTTGCCGAACACGTGCCCGCGGCCCCTGCCCCCGATCTGGCGGCAAAGATCAGGGCGCTGCAGGACACCCTGCTCGCCACGGCAGCGGCGCAGCCGGGCACACTGCCTGCCGCCCTCGGCGTGCTGGACCGCATCCACGATGTCGGCAAGGCGCTGGTGGCGTGGCTGCCGACGGAAATCGACATCGACGGCGAGCTGTATTACTGGGCGCAGGCA
>JAGPES010000473.1 GCA_018057015.1 Pseudomonadales bacterium
GCAGGGACGCGGACGCCCCGCGGGTGGTTGCCGCCGCTCGCCGCACCGTCCGATCGGCGCGCCGTGCCGGCGGCGCTGATGGTATCGTAAGAGCCGCAATCTCGCATGGCGCAACCGCGCCACGGCAGCACCATGGACAACGAGCCGGGAGGCAGGCGTGGACTTCGACTTCAGCGAAAGGAGCGCGGCGCTGCAGCGCCGCCTGCAGGAATTCATGGACGAGCACGTGTATCCGGCGGAGCACGAATATGAGCGCCAGCTCGCGGCGGCCGTGAATCGCTTCGCGATCCTGCCGCTGGTGGAGCAGCTCAAGGCCAGGGCGCGCGCCGCCGGGCTGTGGAACCTGTTCCTGCCCGAGCATCATGGCGGGCTGTCCAACCTGGATTACGCGCCGCTCGCCGAAATCATGGGGCGCGTGCTGTGGTGCCCCGAAGTGTTCAACTGCAGCGCGCCCGACACCGGCAACATGGAAGTGCTGATGAAGTACGGCACGCCGGCGCAACAGGAACGCTGGCTGAAACCGCTGCTGGCCGGGGAGATCCGCTCGGCCTACGCCATGACCGAGCCCGGGGTGGCATCGAGCGATGCCACCAACATCGAGACCTCGATCCGCCGCGAGGGCGAGGAGTACGTGATCAACGGGCGCAAGTGGTTCATCACCAACGCGATGTACGAGCGCACGAAGATCTTCATCGTGATGGGCAAGTCCGACCCCGACAACCCGGACCGCCACCTGCGGCAGAGCCAGGTGCTGGTGCCGCGCGAGACGCCCGGGCTGGGCATCGTGCGCGCGCTCACGACGCTGGGTTACGACGACGCGCCGCAGGGACACGCCGAAATCGTGTTCGAGAACGTGCGCGTGCCGGCCGGGAACATCCTGCTCGGCGAGGGTCGCGGCTTCGAGATCGCGCAGGGACGCCTCGGGCCGGGGCGCATCCACCACTGCATGCGCCTGATCGGCTGCGCGCAGCGCGCGCTGGAGCTTGCCTGCCGGCGATCGGTCGCGCGCAGCACCTTCGGGCGCAAGCTCGCCGAGCACCAGTCGATCCGCGAGGACATCGCGAAGTCGTTCTGCGAGATCGAGCAGGCGCGCCTGCTCACGCTGAAGACCGCGGCGCGCATGGACGCGCTCGGTCCCGGGGAGGCGCGGGATTTCATCGCGGCGGCGAAGATCGCGGTGCCGCTGATGGCGCAGACCGTGATCGACCGCTGCATGCAGATCCACGGTGCGGGCGGCCTGACGGCAGACTGGTTCATGGCCGGGGCGTTCAGTTATGCGCGCTGGTGCCGCCAGGCCGACGGCCCGGACCAGGTGCACATGATGGCGTTGGGCAAGCAGCTGATAGCGCGCTACGCCGGCGCTTGAGCCGGCGCCGGGAAACACGCGCTCAACCCGCGGTCAGCCCCCCGTCGAGCGCGATGGCCTGGCCGGTCATGAAGCTGTTTTCGGGTGCGCAGGCCCACAGCATCGCCTGCACGATCTCGCCCGGCTCACCCAGCCGCCGCATCGGAATCGAAGCGGCCATATTGTCGAGTGTGCCGGGACGCGAGTCGAGTGCGTCGAGCAGCGGGGTGCGCGTGTAACCGGGGCAGAGCGCGTTCACGCGGATGTTGCGACGCGCGTATTCGAGCGCCGCGGTCCTGGTGAGCCCGATCACGCCGTGCTTGGCCGCGGCGTAGGGGCCGAGCATCGGCGCGCCGGCGATGCCTGCCACCGAGCTCACGTTCAGGATCACGCCGCCGCCCTGGCGCACCATCTGTGGCAGCTCCGCGCGCAGGCAGAGAAACACGCCCTTGAGGTTCACCGCGATGTTGCGGTCGAAGGTCTCCTCGTCGCAATCCTCCAGGCGCGCCAGCGGGTGGCCGATGCCGGCGTTGTTGATCGCGACGTCGAGGCGACCGAAGCGCGTCACGGTGGCGGCCACCAGCTGCTGCACTTCGCTGTTCACCGCCACGTCGCAGCGCATCGCGAGCACGCGCTGCGGCGCGATGCCGGCGTCGCTCACCGTGGCATTCAGCGCTTCGAGGTCCAGGTCTGCCAGCGCGAGCAGCGCACCGGCCCCGGCGAAGACCCCCGCCGCGAGCCGCCCGAAGCCGCTGGCGGCGCCGGTGATCAGCACTACCTTGTCCGTGTAATCGCAGGTCGCCATGCGCTGCTCCCGTTCCCTTCCCCGCAGGTTCGACTTCAGTCGAACTATGCTCCGCCGCGCCGCGCCCGCGTGACGTGCGCTCCTGCCGGCCGGTCGAGCTCGGCGCTGATCCACTCGGCGCAGTCCATCAGCGCTTCGAGGTCCACGCCGGTCTCGATGCCCAGTCCCTGCATCAGGTACACCACGTCCTCGGTGGCGACGTTGCCGGATGCGCCGTCCGCGTAGGGGCAGCCGCCGAGACCGGCGACCGAGCTGTCGAATGCGCTGACACCCGCGTGCAACGAGGCGTAGATATTCGCGATCGCCATGCCGTAGGTGTCGTGGTAATGGCCGGCGAGCCGGTCGAGCGGCACGCGCTGCGCGACGCAGGCGATCACGTCTTGCGTGGCGCCGGGCGTGCCGACGCCGATGGTGTCGCACAGGCTGATCTCGTGGCAGCCGGCCTCGAACAACGCGCCGGCCACTTCGCGCACGCGCCCGGGCGCTACCGCGCCCTCGTAGGGGCAACCGAGCGCGCAGGACACGTAGCCGCGCACGCGCACGCCGGCTTGCCGTGCGGCCCCCATGATCGGGCGAAAGCGCTGCAGCGATTCGGCGATCGAGCAGTTGGTGTTGCGCTGCGAAAAGGCTTCGCTGGCGGCACCGAAGACCGCGACCTCGGTGGCGCCGGCCGCGAGCGCGGCCTCGAAGCCCTTCAGGTTCGGGGTGAGCACGGAATAGCTGACGCCGGGCGGGCGCTCGATGGCCGCCATCACGGCGGCGTTGTCGGCCATCTGCGGCACCCATCTGGGCGACACGAAGGCGGTGGCCTCGACGCTGCGCAGGCCCGCGTGGACAAGGCGCCGGATCAGCTCCACCTTGGTGGACGTGGGCACCGGCTGCTTCTCGTTCTGCAGCCCGTCGCGCGGACCCACCT
>JAGPES010000475.1 GCA_018057015.1 Pseudomonadales bacterium
ATCCTGACTTTCGGCGGCGGCGCCAACGAAGTGCAGCGCGACATCATCTCTGCCGCGGGGTTGTGGATGCCGCGGGCGGCGCGGTGATAGCTGTTCACGTGTGTCTGACCGTGTGCGCGCGCCGTCACTGTCATTCTTGCTGCTGGGACACGCCGTGAATACGTCCCTGTAGGCTCGGCTGCCGCATCCCTGCGGCAGACGGTCCCCTCAGCAAGAATGACAGCGACGGCCTGGATGCTGCTGGCACGCGCCATCAGGTCGTGGCAGCAAACTGGATCGCGCACCGGGGTGGCGATTCACTCGGGCGGACCGTGCGCCGCATGGACGCGGCGCTCGAGCCTACATGGATGTATTCACGGCGTGTCCGAACGGGTGAATCGCCACCCCGGTGCGCTTGCACTGCGCTGAGAAACGATTGGTTTCCAGTCTTACGATGCGGGAGTAGAACAATGGATTTCGGATTCTCGGAAGAGCAACGCGACATACGGAACCTGGCGCGGCAGATCCTGCAGGACTTGGTGTCGCCGAAGACACTGGCGGCGTATGACGGCTACGCGAGCGAGCGTTTCGACCGGACGCTGTGGGGCAAGCTGGGCGAGGCCGGACTGCTCGGCGTCGCGGTGCCGGAAGAGCACGGCGGCATGGGCTTCGGCTTCATGGAGGTCGCGCTGCTGATGGAAGAGGCGGGGCGCAGCATCGCGCCGGCGCCGCTCGCCGTGCACATGGGCGGCGGCATCGTGCCGATCGCGCGTTTCGGCTCGGCGGAGCAGAAGGAGCGCCTGCTGCCGGGCGCGGCGAGCGGCGACATCGTGCTCACGGCCGCGCTGGAGGAACAGTTCGCGCCGGATGCCTGCGTGCCCGCCACCACGGCGCGCGCCGAGGGTGGCGGCTACCGCGTCAGCGGCGAGAAGTTCGCGGTGCCGTTCGCGCACTGCGCGCATCGCGTGCTGGTGGGTGCGATGAGCGATGCCGGCCTGGTGGTGCTGCTGCTCGACCCGCAGGCCGCGGGCGTCACGCTCACCGCGATGAAGACCTCGAGCTATGAGCCGCAGTCGCTGCTCGCGCTGGACAACGTGCTGGTCCCTGCGGCCGACGTGCTGGCCGGACCGCGCAACGGCGTCGAGGCGATGCGCTTTGCGACCGAATGCCTGACGGCGGCGCTGTGCGCGCACCAGCTCGGCGTCACCGACACGCTGCTGCGCATGACCGCCTCGTACACGTCCGAGCGCAAGCAGTTCGGTGTGCCGATCGCGACTTTCCAGGCCGTGGGTAACCGCGCGGCGGACCGTTTCATCGACGTCGAGTGCCTTCGCCTCACCACGTATCAGGCCGCCTCGTTGCTGGCCGCGGGTGCACCGGCCAGCGTCGAAGTGGACATCGCGAAGATCTGGGCGGGTGATGTCGGCCACCGCGTGAGCTACACCGCGCAGCACCTGCACGGCGGCGCGGGCGTGGACCGCGGCAACGCACCGTGGCGCTACTGCCTGTGGGCGCGCCACAACGAGATGACGCTGGGCCCGACGGCTTCGCGCCTGGCGAGCCTCGGTGCACGCTGTGCCAATGGCGAGGCCTTCGTCGACTGACGAAGGCGGGATGCGTGAGGCGCGCCTAGCGCTTCACGTGCTCGATATCGGCCTGGTCCACCAGGTTCCACTCGCCGGCGTTGCGGAACAGGCGCTTGTCCAGGCGGGGGTAGTCCACCACGTCGTGCGCCAGGCGCTGCCCCACCACCAGGCAGAGCAGCGGCTCGTCGCCGTCGTTGATCAGCTCGTGCGCGATGCCGTTGGCGGGGCAGCCGATGAAGTCGCCCGGGCCGATCGGCTGCAACGCCTCGCCCAGCACCGCCAGGCCGCGCCCCGACAGCACGTAGATGCACTCCTCCTCGAAGTGGTGAAGGTGGTACTCGGTCGACTGGTGGCCCGGGTCGACGGTGATCAGGTGCGCGCCCAGGTGCTTCATCCCGACCGCGTCGCCCAGTGACTTGTTCAGTCGCTCGGCGGCGGGGTTCAGGTAGTGCACCTTGCGCACCCCTTCCATTTCCTCGATTTCACGGGCTGAGAGGTACATCGCTCGATTCTCCGGTGCTGGCAGAGGGACAGTATACTTGCCGTCGCCCGGGCTCCGGCCCGGCAGGAATCACGATATTGGCCGGAAACTGTTGCCGATGTGCGGACGCTACAACATCCACGACGACCCCTGGCTGCAGACGCTGCTGAAGGAGCTCGGCGTGGAGGTGCGCATTCCCACGCGCGTCAACATCGCGCCCACCGAAGCGGTGCCCGTGGTCGTCGAGGAGGAGGGCGTGCGGCGGCTGCGCGAGATGCGCTGGTGGCTGGTGCCCTCGTGGGCCCCGGAAATCGACCAGCACTACTCGATGTTCAACGCCAGGGCCGAGACGCTCGCCACCAGTCGCGCCTTTCGCGGGCCGCTGCGCCACCGGCGCTGCATCCTGCCGGCGTCCTCGTTCATCGAGTGGAGCGTGGTCGAGGGACACAAGAAGCCCTGGCTGATCCGCCCCGAGCACGACGCCATCGCCTTTGCCGGGTTGTGGGACGTGTGGGAAAAGGAGGGCAGCTGCCTCGAGTCCTGCGCGATCATCACCACGGATGCCGCGCCCGGCATCGACCGCCTGCACAACCGCATGCCGGTTATGCTGCGCGAGCGGGATTTCGCGCGCTGGCTGGACGTCGAAACGCCGCTCGGCGACCCCTCGGAGATCCTGCATTCGCGGCTGCCTCATGCGTTTGTGCTTGCGCCGCTGTCGCCGGCCATCAACAATTCGCGCCACAAGGACGCTGCGCTGCTCGCCCCGGTGGGCGAGCAGGCGCGCGTCGAGGCCGTGGAGCAGTGAGCGAGATGCGCGAAATGAGCGACGGACCATTCCCCGCGCCCGGAGAAGCGGCACTGGCCCCGGACGGCAGCCTGCTGCTGGGTGCGAGGCGCATTCCCTTGCCGGCCTCGGTCAGCCCGCAAGCGCGCGCCTTCCTCGCGATGCCGCGGATGACGTTCGGCGAGCGTCCCCCGCTGGCGGACAAGGAGGCCTGGAGACGCCGGGTGGCAGCGA
>JAGPES010000474.1 GCA_018057015.1 Pseudomonadales bacterium
AGCGTCGGCACTGCGGCGATGCCGTCAGCGTCCGGCCCTGGCCGCATGGGAGCCGGATCGCGCTGGGATTCGCAGGCGCTGATGGCGGCGTGGGCGGGCAAGGCGCCGAGCAGCGCCGTCGGCGCGAGGCTCATGAAGTCAAGAGGTTTCATGGCGACCGACGTTACGGTCGTTGTCCGCCCCGGGCCAGTGCCGAAAGTCATGTCTTGAGCGCCGATGGCGCGATCCATCCCTTCTTGAGGTGACGGCCGCGCGCGTGTTCGCGTGGGTGGCTCAGTCGGCACGCACCGTGCGCGCCAGCGCCAGCAACAAGGCATCGGCGGTGACAGGCTTGAACAGCACCGGCAGGCCCGAGTCGCGCACCCGCTGCAAGGGCGTGGGTGCCGTCTCACCGGTGACCAGCAACGTGGGCAAGGTCCTCGAATGCTGATGGCGCAAGGTCCGCGCCAGCGCCAGCCCGTCGGCACCGTCGGCCAGCCGCAGATCGCAGATCAGGGCGTCGAACGGTTGTTGCCGCGCGCGCGCCTCGATCAGCGCCGCATGAGCCTGGGCGCCATCCGCAACGTGCGTCACGCTCACGCCCACCGCGCGCATCAGTGCGGTCATGGCGACCCCGATGTCGGCCTCGTCGTCGACCAACAGCACCCGCCGGGGCAGCGCGTCGTCCTGCAGCAACATGGATGCCGTGTCGGTCCAGCGGGGCGGCGCTTGCGCCAGCAGAGCATCGACCGGTTGTGGCGATGCCACCGGCAGCACCACGCGAAATCGGCTGCCGCGTCCCGGCAGCGAGCGCAGCAGAACCGGGTGGTCGAGCAGCACCGACAGCCGGCGCACGATCGACAGGCCCATGCCCAAACCGCGCGCGCGGTCGCGGCCGGGATTGTCGATCTGATAGAACTCCTCGAACACTTGGGCGTGGTGTTCGGCGGCGATGCCGATGCCGGTGTCGCGCACGTCGATCCATACCTCCGTGCCGCGCTCGCGGGCCATCACCAGCACACCGCCCTGCGGCGTGTATTTGAGCGCGTTGTCCACCAGGTTGGCGACGAGGCGCGTGAGCAGTTCGGGGTCGGTTCGCGCCCACAGCGGCGTGGCGCGCAGGCGCAGCTGCAGGCCGCGCTCGTCGGCCCTGGCGGCGAAGGTCTGACTCAACGCGTTGAAGACCGTGTTGAGCGGCACGACGGCGCAGGCCGGCGTGACGTCGCCGGCGTCCAGGCGCGAGACGTCGAGCATGGCGTCGAGAGAGTGACCCAGCGCCTGCACGGCGCGCATCAGGCGCTGGGCGTTGTCGTGCTGCGGGTGGTCGTGCAGCTCCTTTTCCAGCACCGCGCCGAACAGGGCGATGGCGTGCACGGGTTGGCGCAGGTCGTGACTGGCGGTGGCCAGAAAGCGGGTCTTCTCGTCGCTGCTTTGCTGCGTCAGGCTGACCTGTTGGGCCAGTTGCTCGGCCAACGCTTCGTTCTCGAAGCGCGCGGTCAACGAAGTCGTCAGCAGCCGATGCTGCTGCCCGGCAAAGCGCAGCGTGACCACCAGATAGGCCAGCGCGCAGCCCGCCGCGGTCATGTCGAATGCGGTGCCGTGCCACAGCAGCGCGGTCGCCAGGCCGATCACCATCGGGCAGCAATAGGCCCAGATGGCGCGACGCAACGGCGCCACCGAGGCCATGCCGGCCGTGCACAACCCCAGCACGATGAGCACGAACAGCGCGGTCAGTGCCGTGTTGCCCGGTGGCAGCATGAACCAGGGTGCGAGGCCCCACACGGTGCTGTTGATGGCTACCTCGCGCACGTAGCGACGCGCCCAGAACGTCGCAGGCTGAGCGGCGCCGGCGTCTTTGGCGTACGCGCCAAGCAGCGGATAGCGCAGCGTCTGCGCCAGGTGCAGCAGCAGCCAAACCAGTGGAGCGGCACGCTGGGTCAGCCAGGCACAGCCGGCGCTGACCGCCAGCGCCAGCGCGGCATCGGCTACCGTGGCGCTGCCGATCGTGGCGTAGGCACTGGCCACCTGCTCGCGCAGCACGCGCTCGCCGAGCTGAGCGGGGAGCGGCAGGGGCGCGGTCGGGGCAGGCACGGTCAGCGCAGCGCGCTGATGAGTTGCGCGCGCGAGCGCACGCCGAAGGTCAGCAGCAGGGTCGACACATGGTTCTTCACTGTGCCCTCCGACAGGCACAGGCGTTCGGCGATCTGCCGATTGGATTCACCTGCCAGCAAGCCGTCGAGCAGGTTCGCCTGACGCGACGTCAGCCGCACGGCTTCGCCGGCCAGCGTGTGCACGGTGCGACCTGGCAAGCGCGCGTCGCCATCCACCACGGGGCTGTCGGATGCGAGCGCGGGCGCGCCGAACAGGCCGCAGCCGCGCACGTACTCGATGACTTCGTTCAGGTCGCCCGATTTGGGCAGATAGGCCAGCGCACCCTCACGCAGCGCTTCGCGGATCAGCGCCGGGTCCGTGTGGCCGGACAGCACCGCCACGGACGCATCGGGAAAGCACGCCAGAAACCGCCGCAGGCCGCCCAGGCCATGAGCGTCCGGCAGATGCAGATCAAGCAGAACGCGAGCAATGCGCTGGCCGTGCACCGCGTAGCAGTCCAGGGCCTGCGCCAGCGTGCGCGCTTCCAGCACGTGCACGGGCGCTGCGCCTTCGCGCACGCACGAGGCGATCAGGGTGCTCAGGCCCAGCCGCACCAATTCGTGGTCGTCCACGACCAGCAATCGGTCACGCGTTGGGGCCGTCGGCGCAGGGAGCATGCCGACATCGTAGAAGAGCGCCAAGGTCAAGAAAAGTGACGAAAGTCATGCGCGTGCACGCCCGATTCGAGGGGCACCGTCGGGCGGGCTGCCGTTTTGCTCCGCGGACTTCAGCGCCAGCGCGCGCGCGTAGAGGACGTTGCGCGGCGCGCCGGTGATGTCTGCGGCCAGCTTCACAGCGCTTTTGGTGGGCAACTCGGCCAGCAGCAGGCGCAGCACGCGTTCGCTCTCGGCGCTGTCGTCGGCGCCGGGCGCGGGGTGCAGCACGAGGGCGAATTCGCCGCGCTGGCGCTGCGCATCGGCGGCCAGCCAGGCGG
>JAGPES010000476.1 GCA_018057015.1 Pseudomonadales bacterium
GGTGGCCCGCACTGCGGGGATCGAGCGTACCGTCCACGGTGATGGCGCACGGTGCCTCGCGGTGCCCGGGAGTGCGCAGCTCGCCGTTCGCCCGCACTACCCGTTCGGGATGCGTGATGTCGTAGATGTCGTGCTCCACCACGTACTCGCCGCGGTAGAAACCCAGCCCCTTGTCGTCGTTCCAGCCCCAGTCGTAGCCCGTCCCGTCCATGGACCAGTAGCCGAGGATCGGCTCCGCCAGGAGCTCGACCGTGGACCCGTCGTATCCGCGCAGCCGCGTGCGCAGGCGCTTGTAGATGCGCGTGCCCGGATGCAGTTCCACCTCGACCTCGGCGTCCGCGACGATGAAGCGGCGTCCCGTCTGCGGCCACACGATCTCGCCGTCGGTGAATATGCGGGTTCCGTCGCCCAGGAACTGCAGCTGCACATAGCCCCCGCACTCCCCGGTGTTGAAGGTGAGCCAGTAGAACACGTATCCGACCGCGGCGAGCTGCGCTTCGGCGCCGGGCCCGTTCAACGGCTCGTGGCCACCGACCTGCGAGCGGACGCCCCAGGAGTGATCGCGCCCGGCCCACCAGTCGTCGACCTCGAAGACCCGATCCCCGAGCCGCACCACGCCCGTGGCGCGACCCGCCTGCGTGTAGCGGTGATAGTCCTGGAATGCGCGTCCGTTGACGCGATTGAAATGGTGTTTCTCCTCGCTCGGTGGCAGGAACGCCGTCCACTCGAGCTCGAAGCTGACGGGGAGTTCTCCCGCATCACAGGCGAGGCGGATGCGCTGGAACGGCTCCTCGATCCGCACCCGCAGAGGACCGACCCGCGTCTCGTCCAGGTTCGGGCGCAGCGCGCGCGACAGGCGAAAATTGTGCTGCTCGATCCCGCCGTCCGGACCCGGCAGCTGGATGGCGCAGAACCCGTCCAGCACGTTCATGTTCACGTACTGGCCCATGCCGCAGACGAGCGCCATGCGCCCCAGGGGATCGTAGACGCCGAACCAGTAGCGGTCGAAGAAGCGATGATCGCTCGTGCCCGCATGATCGAAGGTGGTGGGAATCTGGTGGCGCAGCGTCTCGTCGAGGGCAGTCAGCATGGTTGCTCCTCCTCATGCAGTCCGGCATCGCAAGCAGTCGAGCACGCCGTCGTGCGACGGGCGGCGCCCGCACCGGCGTCCGCGGGCAGAATAGCGCTGCCGTAGCCGAAAAACCCGTCGTGCCGCTGCGCATGACAGGATCGTCACATCCCGGTGGAGATCGCCCGAACCCTTCAGAGCGCGCCGGCCAGCAGGTCGCGGTGGCGCTGCAGGCCGCCGCAGCCGAGCTCCATCTCCTTGGCCTTGCGCGTCCACAGGTGCAGGTCGGTCTCCCACATGAAGCCCATGCCGCCCAGTACCTGGTGCGCGGTGAAGCAGGCGCGGGTGAAGGCCTCGTTGCCGATGCACCTGGCTGCGCAGACCCGGTGGGTGGCCGTGGCGTCGCCGCGCTCCAGCTCGCTGATCCCCTCGTAGGCGGCGAGCCAGGCGGCTTCGACATCGATCCACACGTTCGCGAGCATGTGCTGCACGGCCTGGAAGCTGCCGATCGGGCGACCGAACTGCACCCGCTCGCGGGCGTGCTGCGTCGCCAGCTCCAGCACGCGGCGCGCGCCGCCGGCCGCTGCGGCGCACTGGAAGGCCGCGGTGCGCAACAGCGCCGTATCGAGCGCTGCGGCCGCGTCGTCGCATCCCAGCAGGTCCCCGGGCGTGAGCGTGACGCCGCCGAAGCGCACCTCGTAGAGATCGGGATGCGCGAGCGAGCGCAGCGCCACCGGCTCCACGCCAGCGGCACGCGGCGACACGGCGACCAGACGCAGACGCCCGCTGGAGGACTCGCGCGCCGAGACCAGCAGCAGGTCGCGGTCGCGCGCGTTTTCCACGTAGAGTTTGGCGCCGTCGAGGCGCAGGCCGTCGCCCGCCGGCGTCAGCGTGGTGCGGCACGCCGCGGCATCGCGATTGTCCGCGGATTCGAGCACGGCCAGCGCCGGCTGCAACTCGCCGGCGATCAGCGGTGCGAGCCAGCGCGCGCACTGACGCTCGCTGCCGAGGTCCTGGATCAGCCAGCCGCAGCTCAGCACGCAGTCGACGAACGGTGTCGGATCGCAGGCGCGTCCCAGTTCCTCGACCAGCGCCCCGAGCGTGGTCCAGTCGACGGCCGAACCGCCGTGGCGTTCGGCGAACGGCAGGCCCAGCCAGCCCAGTTCCGCCATGCGCCGCCAGGTCTCGCGCGGCAACGGCGCATGTTCCTCGCGCAGCCGGCGCACCAGCGCCGGCGGGCACTCGGCCAGCAGGAAGCGGCGCGCCGCGTCCTGGACCTGGCGCTGTTCGGGCGTGAATTCGAGTTCCATGTCGTCCCCGCTGCTCAGGCGCGCGGCAAGCCGAGGCCGCGCTGCGCGATGATGTCGCGCTGGATCTCGTTGGCGCCGCCACCGAAGCGCAGCATCGGCGACAGCAGCCACGATTGCGCCAGGCGGCCATCGAGCACGGCGTGCGGCGAGCCGTATTCGAGCTGCGCCCGCGGCCCGAGGATGCGGATGCCCTCGTCGGCGAGGCGTTGTTCGAGCTCCGAGGCCAGCACCTTCTGCGCCGAGGCCTCGGCGCCGGGCACATTGCCGTGGTCCATCATCCACGCCGATTTCAGGCACAGCAGGCGCAGCCTCTCGATGTCGAGGTGCAGGCCCACCAGCCGGTCGCGGATCACCGGGTCGTCGAACGGTGGCGACGCCCCGTCGCCTGGCGCCTTGCACTCGCGCACCAGCGCCGCGAAGTCGCGCCGCAGCTTGGTGTACTTGCCCATGAAGACGCGCTCGTAGTCGAGCGCGACGGCCGCGGTGTGGAAACCCGAGCCGGGCGGGCCGATCATCGCGCCCGGCGTCACGCGCACGTCGTCGAGGAATACCTCGTTGGTGCGGATGCCTTCCATGGTGTAGATCGGGCGCACGGTGACGCCGGGGGTGGCGAGCGGGAAGATGAACACAGACAGCCCCTTGTGGCGCGGCGCCTCGGGGTCGGTGCGCGCGAGCAGCCAGATG
>JAGPES010000477.1 GCA_018057015.1 Pseudomonadales bacterium
TGATGGGTGCCGAACCGCGGCGCTTCTACGCCATCGAGAAGCTCTGGTCGGAAATGCCGGAGACGCGCTGATGGCGGCGCGCCTGCGCATTCTCGCGGTGGGCACGCGCATGCCGGCCTGGGTGCAGGCGGGCTTTGCCGAGTACCACAAGCGCATGCCGCGCGATTTCGCGGTGGAACTGCGCGAGGTCCCGGTGTCGCGCCGCGAGGGCGCGCGCGCCGTGGCCGAGGAGGGCGAGGCGTTGCTCGCCGCGCTCGGCGCCGACGAGCACGTGGTCGCGCTCGAGGTCGGCGGCGAGCCGTGGAGCACCGCGGATCTCGCGGCCCGGCTGCGCGCCTGGCGCGACGGGGGTCTGCGTGCGGCCTTCCTGATCGGTGGCCCCGACGGCCTGTCGGATGCCTGCCGCGCGCGTGCCGCGAGCCAGTGGTCGCTCTCAAGGCTCACGCTGCCGCATCCGCTGGTGCGCATCGTGCTGATGGAACAGGTCTACCGCGCGTGGAGCATCCTCGGCGCCCATCCGTACCACCGCTGAGCGCGAGATGGCCGAGCGACTCGCGATCAAGGACACCCTCACCGAAACGCGCATCTTCAGCAAGCGCGTGGTGATCGCCGCCGCCGGTGTGCTCGCGCTCGCCGCGGTGCTGCTGGGGCGCTACTTCCACCTGCAGCTCGTCGATCACGAGAAGTACCGCACCGAGTCCGATCGCAACCGCATCCACGCGCGCGCCGTGCCGCCGCGCCGTGGCCTGATCTTCGACCGCAACGGCACGCTGCTCGCCGACAACCGCCCGATATTCAACCTGATGGTCACGCGCGAGCGCGCCCTGGACATCGACGCCATGCTCGCCGAGCTGCGCACGCTCATCGAACTCTCGCAGGACGACGAGCAGCGCTTCCGCAGGCAGCTCGCGCGCCACCTGCCGTTCGAGGCGGTGCCGCTCAAGTTCGACCTCGACGAGGAACAGATCGCGCGCCTCGCGGTGAACCGGTACCGCCTGCCGGGAGTCGAGGTGGAGGCCGAGCTGGTGCGCCATTACCCCTACGGCGAGCTGCTGGCGCACGCGGTGGGTTACGTCGGGCGCATCAACGAGCAGGAGCTCGCGGAGATCGACCGGGTCAACTACAGCGGCACGCACCTGATCGGCAAGAACGGCATCGAGAAGTTCTACGAGGCCGAGCTGCACGGCACCGTCGGCTACGAGAACGTCGAGACCAACGCGCGCGGGCGCGCGCTGCGGGTGCTGGACCACACCGACCCGGTGCGTGGCCAGGACCTGACGCTGGCGCTCGACCTGGAGGTGCAGCGCGTCGCCTACGAGGCGCTCGGCAGCGAGCTCGGCGCGGTCGTCGCCATCGATCCGCGCACGGGCGGCGTGATCGCGATCGCCAGCGCGCCCAGCTTCAATCCGAATCTCTTCGTTTCGGGCATCAGCAGCGCCGACTACGCGGCGTTGCGCGATTCGCCCGCCCGCCCGCTGCTGAACCGCACCATGCAGGGCCAGTATCCGCCGGGCTCCACGGTGAAGCCGATGTACGCGCTGGCGGGCCTGTACTACGGGATCAACACCCCGCAGAGCGCGGTGCGCGATCCGGGCTTCTACCAGCTCGGCGGCCGCGGCCGCAAATACCGCGACTGGAAGAGGTGGGGCCACGGCGGGTCGGTGAGCCTGGATCTCGCCATCGCGCAGTCCTGCGACGTGTACTTCTACGACCTGGCGCACCGGCTCGGCATCGAGCGGCTGCACGATTTCGCGGTGAAGTTCGGCCTGGGTGCGGCGACCGGTGTCGACCAGACCAGCGAGCGCCCGGGCGTGATGCCCTCGAACGCGTGGAAGCAGAAGGCGCTGGGCCAGCCGTGGTACCCGGGCGAGACCCTGAGCGCCGGAATCGGCCAGGGCTATGTTCTGATGACGCCGATGCAGCTCGCGGTGATGACGGCCACGCTGGCCAATCGCGGCAGGCACTACCGGCCGCACCTTCTCGCCGAGGTCGACGGCAGGCCGGTCGTGCCCGAGTTGCAGCACACGGTGGAGATCGCCGACCCGGGCCACTGGGACGCGGTGGTGGCGGGGATGGAAAACGTGGTGCACAGCCCGCGCGGTACCGCCAAGATCATCAACACCAGGGATTTGCGTTACCGCATCGCCGGCAAGACGGGCACGGCGCAGGTGGTCGGGATAGCGCAGAACGCCCGCTACAACTCCGCGGCACTGCTGAAGACACAGCGCGACCACGCGCTGTTCATCGCCTTCGCGCCGGCCGACGACCCGCAGATCGCGGTCGCGGTGATCGTGGAGAACGGCGAGCACGGCAGCTCCACCGCCTCGCCGGTGGCGCGCAAGGTGATGGATGCCTACCTGCTGCCGCGCCTGCCAGCGCCGGCAGCAGCGGGCTCCGCGCCGGCAGGCGCTGCGCCGCCCGCCGCGGTGCCGTCGGCGATTGCGCCCGCGCAACCCGCACAGGAAGCGGTCCCGACGGGCGATGCGGGCGATTCCGCCGGCGAGCGCGCACCGCAACCGGTCTCCGGACCCGCAGGAGAAGGTTGAGATGGCACGCGGGGATTTCATCCGGCAGATGCCCGAGTCCTCGCGCGACTTCGGGCGCAAGCCGACCCTGTACGAGCGGCTGCACATCGATCTGCCGCTGCTCGGGATCCTGTCCGCGCTCTGCGTCTACGGGCTCGTGGTGCTTTACAGCGCCAGCGGGCGCCAGATCGACTCGGTGCTGCGCCAGGGCGGATTCATGGCCATCGGCTTCGTCGCGATGCTGGCCGTGGCGCAGCTGAACGCACAGACGCTCAGGCGCTGGACGCCATGGGCCTACCTGCTGGGCGTGCTGCTGCTGCTGGCCGTCGATGTCGCGGGCATCGGGGCCAAGGGCGCGCAGCGCTGGCTCGCGATCCCGGGGCTGCCGCGATTCCAGCCCTCCGAGATCATGAAGCTGGTGATGCCGATGATGGTGTCGAGCTTCCTCGCGGCCACCGTGCTGCCACCGCGGTTCCTGCACGTCTGCATCACGCTCGCCATCGTGCTGGTGCCGACCGCACTGGTGCTGGTGCAGCC
>JAGPES010000478.1 GCA_018057015.1 Pseudomonadales bacterium
GGCCAGCACCGCGTCTGCCGACGGGTGCGCGCTGGCGGCTGCTATGGCTGCACTCAACTGCGTGGACTCCGCACCCGCCGGTCTCTGACCGAGCAGGTGCCGGCCGACACGCAGCAGCTGATCGCACAGCGAGATGCCCGGTCCGAGCAGGACGAGTTCGCGGAGCTGCCCGGGAAGTGAGTCGGCAACCTCTCGGGCCAACAAGGCGCCGTAGGAATGGGCCACGATTGACACCGGCCGTCCGGTCGTGGCGGCCATCTGCTCGACAACGGCGGCGAGTGCCTGCGTGACCGCCACGAACCAGGGCCCTGCACCTGCAGTGTGCTTCGGCTGATCCCACCATGCCATCGACAGCGACTCACCGAACCATCGACGCTCGATCTCGCAGGTAAACCCCGGACCTCCGTGGACGAACAGCGCGCGACGAGCAGTCTGCATCGTTCGGTCTTCCGTGGGTTACCAGGTCCACGACGCGGACGCGTCAGGTCGCGTCCCGAAGCTCGCGTGCCAGTTCCGCAGCATTATGGACTCCGAGCTTGGCATGAATGGCTTGGATGTGATTGCGCACCGTGGCAGGCGCGACCCTTAGCTGCCGCGCAATCGCCTTGTGACTGCGCCCAAGCACGACTTCGCCGGCAATCTGCCGCTCGCGACTGGACAGACGGTCTACATTGCGCAGCGTGCGCGCCTTGACGAACAGCACGTCGGCCCGCTGCGCGACCGAAACCACGGCGACCCGGCCACGATAGCGACCATCGACGAGCAGCGAGCGCGTGCATGCCTCCGGAAGACTGGCACCAAGTCCCATGCCGAACTCCTCCCGCATCAGCTGGACGAACCCGCGTTCCGCGTGCACAAGGTGACCTTCCCGATCGCAGATCGCAAGCTCGAAGCGCCTCTCGACGTCCTTCCCCGAGATGTGTTCGAGTTGGGTCCGGCGATTGATCGCCAGTGCCTCCCAGAGGTGTGGCGACAGCAGCGTGGCAAGACGACAGTCGGCCGACGTGAAGCGGTCCCGATCGTTTGCCCGGTACAGCGAGATCCACTTCGTGAAGGCGTTTTCGACATCGATGTCGAATGCCAGCAGCACGCTCCGGTGTTCGACACGGTTCGCGTACTCCCGGATTCCGGCGCAGGCTCTCCCTCCCATCATCTCCGAGATGTCGTAGCTGAAGAGGCCCTTGCGGTGTTGCCAAGCGAGCTTGACCGCGACGTCCTGCTCTTTGACGTCCTCGTACAGCGCTGCGGCGTCCGGTCGCTCGTTGTACAGGTGGACGTGGCGCTTCGATATCCACTCGGTGTTCTGGGAGCCACTGCCCCACTGCGCAGAAGTAAACGCGACCTGCTTCCGGACGATTGCGAGAGCACCGTCCTGAAAGACGTCGATCGGCATCTCCCGCGCGGCGCCATAGAGCGCGAGCAATGCGCCGGTCACGGCATCGAGACTTGCCATAAGTACCTCTCCGCGCGACACTCGCCACAGTGGTCGCCTCGCCCTGCGCTGGGGTGCACCTCCCGCGCTGCGCTTGTTGCGGCCTGGCCCCCCGGGAGAGCTTGCCGCACTTCGGCGCCTGATGCAAATGCACTATTGACCGAAGTCAAGGCGGCTCCAATACTCCGCGCTCGGAAGGCGTCCCGCTATAGAACACAGCCGGGCGTCAGATTGTGAGCGCGCGGCGAAGTCATCTTGCCGCGGTCCGGATCGGGTGACCCGGCGGCGTGCAAAGACCTTCTCTCTCTCACCCATTTTGGGGGATGACATCGGCGGCAAAGCCCCGAAGACTCCACGCCGGCGGAAATGGTTTGCTTGTCTGAACGCCGGTTACCGCGCGTCGCTTCTGAAGCGTGGTCGGCTTACCGGTACTCCCTGAAGTGGCAGAACTTTTGGTCGCTTTGCAAGCTCTTCAGCAGAATTCCAAGCGGTGGAGAAGGCCGTACGGTACCGTGCCATGACGAAAGCAACGTGTCGCTCGCGGTAATGACGCGGTAATGATTCGAGCACGAAGTACCGGAGTATCGAAGGCAAAGGGGAGATCCTCCATGACGCGCACCGTTCGGTCGGGTGGCAAGAACAGCGCAAGTCGAGCGATCTCTACCATTCGACACCTCCTGCTGTGGTCCGTCTGGGCGACGCTCGCGGCTCTGGCGATTCCATCTGCCGCGCCTGCCGCTGGGTTCTCTAGCGCGGCGCCGATGTCTGGCGCGCGCTACCTCGCAACGGCGACGCTGTTGCCCAATGGGAAGGTATTGGTCGCCGGCGGTCAGGGATCCACTGGTTACTTGACCAGTGCCGAGCTTTATGACCCCTCGACCAATAGTTGGTCCGCAGCGGGAACACTTGGCGCGGCGCGAGCATCGGCGGTAGCACTGCTATTGCCCAACGGCAAGGTGTTGGTTGCAGGTGGATACGGCGCGACAGGAGCGGTGGCGAGCGCCGAGTTTTACGACCCCGCGACCAACAGTTGGAGCAGCGGCGGAACCTTTGTCGATGCACGCGCTTACGCTACCGCAACACTCTTGCACAACGGCAGGGTCTTGGTTGCAGGCGGGCAGGGCAGCGCCGGCGACTTGGCCAGCGCTGAGCTCTACGACCCAGCCACCAACACTTGGAGCCTGGCCGGCACGCTGGGTATCGCACGCCGAGGCGCAACCGCGTCTCTTCTGGCTGACGGAACCGTCTTGGTAGCTGGCGGAGTTGGCGTCGGGGGCTATCTGGCGAGCGCAGAGCTGTATGACCCGGCGTTGAATACCTGGAGCAGCACGGGCGCTCTCGGTTCTGCGCGAACTGCTGCGACCGCGACTGCGTTACCCAACGGTAGGGTTCTGATAGTAGGCGGTGAGAGTACGGGAGGGACGATTGCTGGAGTGGAAATCTACGACCCAGTGAGCAGGGTCTGGAGCGTGGCGGCGGGATCTGTCGTTTCGAGAACGTCCGCAAGTGCAACGCTATTGCCGGACGGCAAGGTACTGGTGTCCGGCGGCTACGGGTCCTCGGGAGATCTGGTCAGCGCCGAAATCTACGACCCTGCAACCAGCGTCTGGAACACAGCCGGTTCCCTGG
>JAGPES010000480.1 GCA_018057015.1 Pseudomonadales bacterium
CCCTCGTGGGTCGGCATTCATGCCGATAGCTACCATGTGGGTCGGCATGAATGCCGACGGCTGCCTTGATCCTGCGTGGCGGGTTCGGCTGTGCCGAACCCTTGCCGGGATTCATCCCGACCCACATGCAGGTTCAGAATCCGAACTGCCGCGCGGCGAGATCGCGCATGATCTCCTCGGAGCCGCCGCCGATCGCGTTCACGCGCACTTCGCGGTAGATGCGCTCGACGCGGTTGCCGCGCAGGTACCCCGCGCCACCGAGCACCTGCATGGCCTCGCGCGCGCAGAACTCCATGGTTTCGCTGGCCTGTACCTTCAGCAGCGCGATGTCGCCCGGCTGCACCGTGCCGTCCACGATCTGGCGCGAGCACATCTGGATGTAAGCCTGCGTGGCGTTGATGCGCTGTTTCATCATCGCGATCTTGTGGCGGATGACCTGGTGGTCCGCCAGGCGCTTGCCGAAAGTGCGCCGCTCTCGCGCCCAGTTCACGGCTTCCTCCAGGCACACGCGCGCGAAGGCCTCCATGCCGACCGCCATTGCCATGCGTTCGTTGTTGAAGTTCGCCATCAGCACGAGGAATCCCATGTTCTCCGGACCGACCAGGTTCTCCGCCGGCACGCGCACGTCGTCGAAGTGGATGGTCGCGGTGTCCGAGCACCACCAGCCCTGCTTGCGCGCGAGCGGCGTACGCGCCACTCCGGCGCTGTCGGCAGGTATCAGCAGCACCGAGATGCCGCGCGAACCCTCGCCTCCCGTGCGCACCGCCGTGGTGAACCAGTTCGCGCCCATGCCCCCGGAGATGAAGGTCTTGGAGCCGTTGACGATGTAATGATCGCCGTCGCGCCGGGCCGTGCTCTGGATGTTCGCGACGTCCGAGCCTCCCGATGGCTCGGTGATCGCGAGCGAGATGCGCTTCTCGCCGCGCAGGATCGGCGGGATCACCGTCTCCTTGATCGCGTCGCTGGCGAAATGCACCACGGGCGGCAGCCCGATGCCATGCACCAGCAGCGTGCTGTTGATGCCGCCCAGGCTGGTGCGCGCGAGTTCCTCGGCCACGATGTTCAGGTGGTAGATGTCGATGCCCTCGGCGGTGCCGCCGTAGGCCTCGGGGTAGCCGAGCCCGAGCAGCCCGATCCCGGCTGCCTTGCCCCAGAGTTCATCGGGAATGCGGCAGGCCTCGTCCCACTCGTCGACGTGCGGCATGATCTCGCGGTCGATGAAGCGACGCAGTTGCACGCGCCATTCCTCGTGTTCTGGGCGGAGGTTCGGATCGCGCAGGCGGGCGCTGTCGAAATCGAGCGACATGGTTCAGCTTCCTCGTACAAGAATGGAACGGGATCTCATGGGGTGTTCGCAGTCGCGGACCTGTCTCAACCGATGCGAAAGATGATGTGTTCTTCCCATGTTTCCTCGGGCACGGAGGCCTCGGGCTGCATCATGCCCGCGCGCGAGATGCCGGCACGATGGACCGCGTCGCGGTCGCCGCAGACCAGGTGGTGCCAGGGCGGCAGCTCGTCGCCCTGGGCGACCAGGCGGTAGGCGCAGGTCTCGGGCAGCCAGCGGTAGGCGTCGGCATCGCCGGGCGTGAGCGCGATGCAGTCGGGCACGAACTCCTGGCGCCGCGCATAATTGCTGCACTGGCAGGTCTGCAGGTCGAGCAGCTTGCAGGCCACGTTGGTGTAGTAGATCCGCCGCGTGTAGTCGTCCTCGAGCTTTTGCAGGCAGCACAGCCCGCAGCCGTCGCACAGCGACTCCCACTCCTCCCGATTCAGCTGATCGAGGGTCTTTCGGCTCCAGAACGATTCGGCGCGGGCGGCCATCACGGCTCCATCGAAGGTAACCAGCTGCGCATGGTACCGGTTGGCAGCCACAATGGCTTTATGTACTGTATATACATACAGTTTTATGGCAAACCAAGATGTCCTACGCCGAACTGCACTGCGTGAGCAATTTCAGCTTCCTGCGCGGCGCCTCGCACCCCGAGGAGCTGGTCGCCGAGGCCGCGCGGCAGGGCTACCGGGCGCTCGCGATCACCGACGAGTGTTCGCTGGCCGGCGTGGTCAAGGCCCACGTGGCGGCGCGCGAGCACGGCCTGCAGCTGATCATCGGCGCCGAGTTCCGCCTCGACGACGAGCTGCTGCTGGTGCTGCTGGCGCCCGACCGGCGCGCCTACGCCGAGCTCTCGGGGTTGATCACGCTGGCGCGCCGGCGCAGCCCCAAGGGCGAATACGCGCTGGGGCTGCGCGACCTCGAGGTGAACGCGCGCCACTGCCTGGCGATCTGGCTGCCGGGCGCGGACACGACGCAGACCCTGCTCGCCCGGGGCGAGGCGCTGCGCGCACTGTTCGCCGGGCGGCTCTGGCTGGGGGTCGAGCTGCTGCTCCTCGCCGACGAACAGCAGCGCTACCTGCGGCTCTACCAGGTCGCCACCCGGCTCGGGCTGCCGATGGTCGCCTGCGGCGGCGTCGAGATGCACGTCGCCGAGCGCAAGGCGCTCGCCGACACGCTGTGCGCGATCCGCCTGAACACCCCGGTACAGCAACTGGGCACGCGCCTCGCGGCCAACGCCGAGCGCCACCTGCGCCCGCTCGGGCGGCTGCGCCGCCTCTACCCGGCAACGCTGCTGGCCGAAAGCGTGCGCATCGCGCAGCGCTGCTCCTTCACGCTCGGGGAGCTGCGCTACGAGTATCCCGAGGAAGTCGTGCCGCCGGGCATGACGCCGGCGGCCTGGCTGCGCCGGCTGGTGCTGGCGGGTGCACAGCAGCGCTGGCCCGACGGCGTGCCACCGCGCGCGCAGGAACTGATCGAAAAGGAGCTCGCGCTGATCGGCGAGCTCGCCTACGAATACTATTTCCTGACCGTTCACGACATCGTGCAGTTCGCGCGCGGCAACGGCATCCTGTGCCAGGGTCGCGGCTCGGCGGCCAATTCGGCGGTGTGCTACTGCCTGTTCATCACCGAGGTCGACCCCGACCGCAGCGCCGTGCTGTTCGAGCGCTTCATCTCGAAGGAGCGCAACGAGCCGCCCGACATCGACGTCGACTTCGAGCACGAACGGC
>JAGPES010000479.1 GCA_018057015.1 Pseudomonadales bacterium
CAAGGCTTGAAGAAGAAAGTACATCCCCGGCGACACCCGCCCGTAGAGCTGCGAGAACAGCCCGCCGAACATGTCGCCGATGAACACGGTCGCGAGGAACGCCCCCGTGACAGCGCTCTTCGTCCCCCTGGTCCAGTTGATCCGATCGACGAGCGGTTGAGGGCCCGGCACATGAGACACCCTGGCGGAAGAACCGGTCGAGGAGGTTGGACGCTGATCGAACTGATCGTTGCGATCGGTCTGCTGGGGATGATCGCCGCCCTGGCGGCGGACGTCGTGTTCAGCTACCGCCGGTCACGAAACGAGGTGCTTAACAGGCAAATGCTGGTCTGGGCGGCATCGGCCCAATTGGATCGCATCGCGGCCGGGGCCTCCGTCGGCCTGCCTCCGCCGGAAGGGGTCCTGCCGGAGGGGGTGTCCTTTGAGGTCCAGACCGGCGACGGCGAGGGGCGGTGGAAGGGCCTGACGCGGGTGACGGTCACGGCCAAGACCGTGGTGAGCACGGGCAGGGAACTCCGCGAGCAGGTCAGCCGCTTCATCGTGATGGAGGGCCGGCCATGAAGCTTCGTGTTCAAAGAGGCACCATGCTGATCGAGGTCATCTCGCTGCTGCCGCTGATCATGGGCGCGATGGCGGTCGGCTACCAGGTCAGCGCGTGGCTGATGCGGACTCAGAGCGTGGAGAGCCGGCTGCTGTCGGATGAGTCGGTGGGGCGGGACATGATCCGGCGGGTGCAGTCGGACGCCGGTCGGGCGACCCAGGCCGTCGTCAGGCGTGATGAGGACGCGGTCACGCTGGAACTCCGCCGCGGCGATGCGTTGATCGTGTATCGGTTCGCCGGGGCAGTCGTTGAACGGACGGAGCGATCGGCGGACACCGTGACGAGCCGCTACGCATGGCGGCTGGAATTGAGCGCCGCCGACGTCCGGCACGAGGTGATCGGCTCGTCGCCGGGTGTGGTATGGGTCGTCGTGACCTCGCAACTGCCGATGGGGGCCGGGCCGGACCTGGATTACCGCCTGGCGGCGGCTGCGGCAGTCGGGCGCGACGCGGCGCGCGCGGGCCGCGCCGCCGGTGCCTGGATCGGCGCGGCGAGCGGGCGCGGCGCCGAGAGCTCGACCGGGTCGAGCAGGAAGGTGTATTCGCGCACCAGGTTGCCGCCCGCCCAGTCGAGTTCGACGAGCAGGTCGACGAAGGGGTCGTTGATCGGGCGGTCGCTGCTGAGCCGCACGACCGGGCGTGCGGCGCGCGTATCCACGCTGACGCGGATCGCGCTCACCGCGGTACCGTAGCTCAGGTTCGCACGCCGGAACGCATCCGCCGAGGCGATGCGGGCGCTCAGCGACTGCAGCTCCTGCGCGGTGGCGGAGATCTGGATCTCGGCACGCAGGGGCTGGCCCAGGCCGCTCAGGACGTTGATCTGGCCAAGGCCGGCCGCCTGCACCGACAGCGGCAGCGCGGCGATGGAGAGGGCGAGCAGGGAAGCCCTGACCGATGTTGTCATTTTGGATCTCAAAACTCGTTCCCCCGCAACGGAGCATCACGGTCGATTTCACCGTATCTGGCCTAGGAATCTAGCATTTCCCGGCCTGCGTCGCATTAGCCGGGGCTGATTCGTACCCGTCCGGTGTGAAGAAATACCGTGTTTCGACGCGAGTCCGCAACGAAAAGGGGGGCTTGCGCCCCCCTTGCCGGAATGCCTCGAAGCGCTCAGCGCTCGAGCAGGATGCGCAGCATGCGGCGCAGCGGCTCGGCCGCGCCCCACAGCAGCTGGTCGCCGACGGTGAAGGCGCCGAGGTACTCGGGGCCCATCGCCATCTTGTGCAGGCGGCCGACCGGGACGGTCAGCGTGCCGGTGACGGCGGTCGGGGTGAGCTCGCGCTCGGTGATCTCGCGATCATTGGGCACGACCTTCACCCAGTCGTTGGCGCCGGCGATGATCTCGGTGAGCTCGTCGAGCGGCACGTCCTTCTTGAGCTTGATGGTGAGCGCCTGCGAGTGGCAGCGCATCGCGCCGATGCGCACGCACAGGCCGTCGATCGGGATCGAGCCCGGGCTGCGGAAGGCCGGATTGCCGAGGATCTTGTTGCACTCGGCGCCACCCTTCCACTCTTCCTTGCTCTGGCCGTGCTCGACCGGGACGTCGATCCAGGGGATCAGGCTGCCGGCAAGCGGGGTGTTGCGGAAGTTCTTCTTCGGGAAGGCGTCCGAGCGCATGGTCTCGGCGACCTTGCGGTCGATCTCGAGGATGGCCGAGGCCGGGTCGGCGAGCAGGTCCTTGACCGAGTCGTGGATGGTGCCCATCTGGCTGATGAGTTCGCGCATGTTCTGCGCGCCGGCGCCCGAGGCCGCCTGGTAGGTCATCGCCGAGATCCACTCGACGAGGCCGTGCCGGAACAGGCCGCCCAGGCCCATCAGCATCAGCGACACGGTGCAGTTGCCGCCGATCCAGTTGCGGCCGCCCTTGGCGAGCGCGGCGTCGATGACGTTGCGGTTGACCGGGTCGAGGATGATCACCGCGTCGTCGTTCATGCGCAGCGCGCTGGCGGCGTCGATCCAGTGGCCGTTCCAGCCGGTGGCGCGCAGCTTGGGAAAGACTTCCTTGGTGTAGTCGCCACCCTGGCAGGTGATCACGATGTCGCAGGCCTTCAACGCCTCAATGTTCATCGCGTCCTGCAGCGGCGCGGCGGCTTCCTTGCCACCGAAGGACGGCGCCTTGCCGCCGGCGTTCGAGGTGGAGAAATACACCGGCTCGATGAAGGCGAAGTCGCCCTCTTCCACCATGCGCTGCATCAGCACGGAACCGACCATGCCACGCCAGCCAACCAGACCGACTCGATTCATGTTCATCACTCTCAACTAAGACGTTTCTTGAAAAATCCGTTCAGGCGCAACAGCTTACAGCGCTGCCAGCACCGCGTCGCCCATCTCGCGCGTGCCGACGCGCTTCGTGCCCGGCTCGTAGATGTCGCCGGTGCGATAGCCCTGGGCCAGCACCTTCTTGACCGCGCGCTCGATGCGCTGCGCGCCCGCTTCCTGATTGAAGGTATAGCGCAGCAT
>JAGPES010000481.1 GCA_018057015.1 Pseudomonadales bacterium
GCGCAGCACGACGGGTGTGGACAGGCAGGCGCGCTGGGCTCCCGCCGAGATCACGGGCGCCATGGAGCAACTGCTCGCGACGGAAGTCTCAGCCCAGAAGGTCTTCGGCACCTGAGACGCGGGTCGGCATTCATGTGGGTCGGCATTCATGCCGACATGTGCTTGCCCGAATGCTGCCGTCGCCATGAATGGCGACCCACATTCAAAACGATCGAGGCTTCGCATGGAATTCGCCTTCACCGAAGAGCAGCAGATGATCCGCGAGACCGCGGCGCAGTTTCTTGCAGACAACTGCGATTCCGCCGCCGTGCGCCGCGCGATGGCCACCGATACCGGTTTCGAGCCCGGGATGTGGCAGCGCATCGCGGGCGAGATGTGCTGGACCGCGATCCACATCCCCGAGGAACACGGCGGGCTCGGGCTCGGTTACGTCGAGCTCGTGGCCGTGATGGAGCAGATGGGGCGCTACCTGCTGTGCGCACCGTACTTCTCGTCTGTGTGCCTCGGGGCCAACGCGCTGCTCGTCGCCGGCGACGAGGCGCAGAAGGCCGGGTACCTGCCGCGCATAGCCGACGGCAGTCTCCGCGCCACGCTGGCGTGGTGCGATGCCTCGGGACGCTGGGATGCGGCCGGCGTCTCGGCCACGGCGGTGCGCGGCGGCGATGGCTTCGTGCTGAACGGCAGCTACCGCTACGTGGTGGACGGCCACACGGCGCAACTGCTCGTCGTCGCCGCTCGCGTCCCGGGCAGCAACGGCAGTGCGGGGCTCAGCCTGTTCGCGCTGCCGGCGGAGACGGCCGGGGTCACGCGCACCTGGCTGCCGACCATGGACCAGACGCGCAAGCTCGCGGAACTGCGTTTCGACAACGTCAGGGTGCCGGCATCCGCATTGCTCGGCGCCGAGGGCGATGCGCGGGGCGCGCTGGAAAAGACGCTGGCGCTGGCGACCATCGCGCTCGCGGCGGAGCAGGCCGGCGGCGCGCAGCAGATCCTCGACATGGCGGTGGCCTACACGAAGGAACGCCAGCAGTTCGGGCGCGCGATCGCCAGCTTCCAGGCCATCAAGCACAAGGCCGCCGACATGATGCTGAAGGCCGAGGCGGCCAAGTCGGCCGTGTACTACGCCGCCTGCGTGGCGCAGGAAGCGCTGACGGGCGGTGCGCAGGGTGCCGAGCTGGTCGAGGCGGCCAGCCTGGCCAAGGCCTACTGCAGTGACACCTACTTCTTCAACGCCGGCACTGCGCTGCAACTGCACGGCGGCGTCGGTTTCACCTGGGAATACGACGTGCACCTGTACTTCAAGCGCGCGCGCGCCAGCGAGAGTTTCCTGGGCGACGGTGCCGCGCACCGCGAACGCATTGCCGTGGAGTTGGGGCTATGAGACTGAGTTTCAGCGAGGAAGACGAGCGCTTTCGCGCCGAAGTGGCCGGCTGGCTGCGCGAGAACCTGTGCGGCGAGTTCGAGCAGATACGCTTTCGCGGCGGGCCCGGCGACGAGCACATGTTCTCCGCGGAGCGCAAGCGCTGGGAGCAGCGCATGGCCGCGGGCGGCTGGACCTGCATCGGCTGGCCGACCGAATACGGCGGACGCGCGGCCTCGATCGAGCAACAGGTGATATTCCACGAGGAATACGCGCGCGCCGGTGGCCCGGGCCGCGTCGGTCACATCGGCGAGGGGCTCGCGGGCCCCACGATCATCGCCTTCGGCACCGGGGAGCAGAAGGCGCGCCTGCTGCCCGGCATCCGCGCCGGCACCGAGCTGTGGTGCCAGGGCTATTCCGAGCCCGGCGCCGGCTCCGATCTCGCCGCCGTGAAGACGAAGGCGCGCTTCGACGCGGCGGGCGGAAGGTGGCTGATCAACGGGCAGAAGGTGTGGACCTCGCTGGCGCACGAGTCGCAGTGGTGCTTCGTGATCGCGCGCACGGATCCCGACTCGGTCGGGCACGCGGGGCTCGGCTTCTTCCTCGTGAGGATGGACCAGCCCGGCGTCACCGTGCGCCCGATCGAGCAGATCACCGGCACCTCGGAGTTCAACGAGGTGTTCTTCGACGACGCCGTGTGCGAAGCGCACGACATGCTCGGCAAGCCCGGCGACGGCTGGAAGATCGGGATGGCGCTGCTCGGCTTCGAGCGCGGCACCTCGACGCTGGGCCAGCAGATGCTGTTCCAGAACGAGCTCGACGAGATCGTGGGCATCGCGCGCCGGAACGGCCGCGGCAAGGATCCGGCGATCCGCCAGCGCATCGCGGACGCGTGGATCGGGCTGCGCATCATGCGCTACAACGCGATGCGCATGCTGTCGGGGCCGCAGGACGGCTCGCTCGCGCGCGAGGCCACGGCCTACAAGCTGTACTGGGCGGTGTGGCACCGTAACCTCGGCAAGCTGGCGATGGACGTTGTCGGTCCCGAGGCCGAGATTGTCGAGAGCGCGCCCTACGACCTGGGCCGGCTGCAGTCGCTGTTCCTGTTCACGCGCTCGGATACGATCTACGGCGGCACCAACCAGATCCAGCGCAACATCATCGCCGAGCGCGCGCTCGGCATGCCGAAAGAGCCGCGACCGGCGCGCTGATGTGGGTCGGCATTTATGCCGACTTGTGCCTCGCCGAAGGCAGTCGTCGCCATGAATGGCGACCCACATGGGGTTGGCGACCCAAAGTTAAAGATACTGAAACAAGAACCGAACCGGAGATGAACCCATGGCACTGATCCCCCGCTACGTCGAAGGCCACAACCTGCTGGCCGGCAAGTCCGTCCTGATCACCGCCGCCGCCGGCGCGGGCATCGGCTTCGCGGCCGCGAAGAAATGCGTGGAGGAAGGCTGCCGGGCGCTGTTTATCAGCGACATCCACGAGGGCCGCACCGCGCAGGCCGTGGCGGCGCTGAAGGCGCTCGGCGGCACGCAGCAGGTCTTCGGGCGGGTGGCCAACGTCACCGACGAAGCACAGGTGCAGGCGCTGGTGAACGCGGCCGAGGACGAGCTCGGCGGCGTCGACGTGCTGAGCAACAACGCGGCCCTCGGCGGCACGAAAGCGCTGGTGGACATGACGGACGAGGAG
>JAGPES010000482.1 GCA_018057015.1 Pseudomonadales bacterium
ATCCGCGACAACGAACTCGCCGCCGCGGCGATGGGCAAGCAGGTCGAGGCGCGCCGGCTGCAGGCCTTCGTGTTCGGCTCGGCGCTGATGGGGCTGGCGGGGGCGCTGTTCGTGCATTTCAACCGCTCGATCACGCCCGAGGCGATCGATCCGATGATCGCCACCTTCCTGATCTGGATCATGCTGATCCTCGGCGGCTCGGGGAACAACCGCGGCGCCATCCTCGGCGCGGCGGTCATCTGGATCATCTGGTCGGTGTCCGAGCTGCTCACCGATCGTCTGCCCACCGAGGTCGCGGTGCAGGCCAAGTACGCGCGCGTGTTCATCATCGGGCTGACCCTGCAGTTGGTGCTGCGCTTCCGCCCCGAGGGCATCCTGCCCGAGCGCCAGGCGGGCTCGCCGCCGCATCGCTGAACACAGGCGTGCACGACATTCGTAGCGGGCTCGTCGCGGGCCCGGATCGTCCATCAGTGCTTCGGCACATTCAGGAGGTGACAAAGGTGAAGAAAAGAACAGTCGCAGCAGTGGTCGGCGCCATGCTCGGTGCCGCGGTCGTCGCCGCACCGGCCCATGCCCAGGACGTCAAGATCGGCCTGATGGCGGCCATCTCGGGCCCGATCGCGGCGCTCGCGCCGCCGATGGCAGCGGCCTCGAAGCTGGCGGTGGCGCACGTCAACGAGCAGGGCGGCATCCTCAAGGGCGGGAAGCTCGAGGCCGTGCTCGGCGACAGCGCCTGCAACCCGCAGAACGCCACCGACGCGGACACCAAGGCGGTCAACATCGACCGCGTGCTCGCCATCGTCGGGCCGGCCTGCTCGGGCGCGGTGCTCGCGACCGCCAACTCGGTCGCCATTCCCGCCGGGGTCCTGCTGATCACGCCGTCGGGCACCTCGCCCGAGATCACCAAGCTCAACGACAAGGACCTCGTCTACCGCACCCTGCCGTCCGACGATTACCAGGGCCGCGCGCTGGCGCGCACGCTCAAGGCGCGCGGCATCGACAAGGTCGCGGTGGCCTACCTGAACAACGACTACGGCAAGGGCCTGGCCGAATCCTTCAAGGCCGAGTTCGAGGCCAACGGCGGCACCATCGCCGGCTACTCGGGGCATGAGGACGGCAAGGCCTCATACCGCTCCGAACTGGCCACGCTGGCCCGCGGTGGCGCGGACACGCTGGTGCTCTTCGACTATGGTGACGGCACCGGCCTCAGCCTGCTGCGCCAGGCCCTCGAGAACGGCTTCTTCAAGACCTTCGTCGGTGCCGACGGCATGAAGTCCGAAGGCCTGGTGAAGGCGATCGGCGCGGCAAACCTCGGCGGCTTCTTCGTCTCCGCGCCGGTGGGCGAGGCCTCGGCCTCGCTCGACAACTTCAACAAGGCGTACAAGGCCGCCGGCGAGAACATCGACGCGGTGTTCGCCACTACCTCGTACGACGCCGCCTTCCTCGCCGCGCTGGCGATCGAGAAGGCCGGCGGCGACAAGGCCAAGCTGGCCGAATCGCTGCGTGCGGTGGCGATGGCGCCGGGCGAGCCGATCATGGCCGGCGAGTGGGCCAAGGCCAAGCAGTTGATCGCCGAAGGCAAGGACATCGACTACAAGGGCGCCGGCGGCGACCACGAGTTCGATGCCGCCGGCGACGTGCCGGGCAGCTACGCCTTCTTCAAGGTCAGCGGCACGGGCTACGAGTCGATCGCCGACATGAAGTGATCCCGCGAGGCTCGCCCGGTTTGCGGGTGGGTCATGCCGCAAGACAAGAAGCTCGCGGCTCGCGCCGCTCCCACATGCCCCGGACCGCGGAGGCTTTTTGTAGGAGCGGCGTGAGCCGCAAGCTTTTTCGCCCCCTGTCCCGCACGTCCCGCGCGGCGGAGGTTTTTCGTAGGAGCGGCGTGAGCCGCGAGCTTTTTCACCCCTTGTCCCGCACGTCCCGCGCGGCGGAGGTTTTTCGTAGGAGCGGCGCGAGCCGCGAGTTTTTTCACCCCTTGTCGACGCGGCAGCGATGCCGTGTCTGCGCCGCCTTCGCACCCCCCGCGGCATGCGGCGCCCTCAGCGTGAACCCGGCGCGTGATTGCAACGCGTCACCTTTCGCCGATTGCAAAACCGTTCGCCATGGTCGATGCTGATGGCGTCGATCCGCGCCTGGCCGGGCCTTGGTGCGCCAGGAGGAGCGTCCCGGCGGCGCATTCGCCGCGCCGCCGATCATCGGAGAACGAACATGAAACGCGTCATCGCCTGGCTGTGCGGTCTGTTGTCGGCCATCGGCATCACCGCCTGCGACTACATCAACGTCAAGGAACTCCAGCCCGGCGTGTCCACCGCGACCGAGGTGCGCGAGCGCTTCGGTCCGCCGCACATGGAGTGGAAGAACGACGACGGCTCGGTGACCTGGGAGTTCAGCCGCCAGCCCCAGGGTGTCGAGTGCTTCATGATCACCATCGGCGCCGACAACATCCTGCGCAACATCGACCAGGTGTTGAACGAGCAGACCTTTGCGCGTGTCGAAAATGGCATGAACGGCGACCAGGTTCGCCGCCTGCTCGGCAAGCCGGCCTCGAGCCAGTTCTTCCAGCTCAAGCAGGAGACGGTGTGGGACTGGCGGATCTCGCATGGCGCGCCCGGGACCGGCGATCCGGTGTTCTTCACCGTGTCCTTCAACACCGAAGGCCGAGTGACCGGCACCGGGCGCTACACCCAGTACAAGCATTGAACGGGAGGCTCGCATGTTTCCCCACTTGAATCCGATCGCGCGCAGCCAGCCCCTTGTCGTGCGCTGGCTGTTGCTCGCTTTGCTGGTTGGCGCGCTTGCCGGCTGCGCCACGTTCCAGCCGCCGCGCCCCTACGCCACCGAGGCCGAGGCGCTGGCTGCGCGTGGCGAGCCGACCCGGCGCTGGAGCAACGACGACGGCACGACCACGCTCGAATATTCCACCCAGCCCAACGGCTGGACCTGCCTGATGGTGCAGGTGGACCAGGGCGGCATCGTGCTGCGGCAGTGGAATGCGCTCGCCCCGGAAAACCTCGCCCGCGTCGAGCGCGGCATGAGCAAGGAGCAG
>JAGPES010000483.1 GCA_018057015.1 Pseudomonadales bacterium
GCAGGAAACCCCTGAAATCTCTCGTCGCTTTTCAGAACAGGGATATTATCCCTGCACAAACGCATCAACCCCACTCCTTCCCCTGCAAAGCTACCAGGCCAGGTTCGTGGCCAGCTTCGCATGTTGCACCGTTCGATGCACACAGAGAGAGCACTCCGGTCCATTCCGGATCATGCGCTACCTATTCAAACCGGCTCGAGATTGGCGTAGGACAGCACCAGCCACTTTGCGCCTTCGCGGGCGAAGTTCACGTTGATGCGCGCGTGCGCGCCCTGGCCCTCGAAATTGATGATCACACCCTCGCCGAACTTCGGGTGACGCACGGCCTGTCCCAGGCGCAGGCCGGTCTGCGGCACCTCGGCGCCGCGCGTGGCGGCGGAGGGCGCACGGTACTTGTCGACCAGCGACACCGGGCGCGTGATCGAGGCGCGCGGGCGCACCTCGCGCAACAGCTGCGGCGGGATCTCGCGCACGAAGCGCGACATCGAGTTGAAGGTTTCGTTGCCGTGCAGGCGGCGTGATTCGGCGTAGGTCAGGAACAGGGAGCGCATCGCGCGGGTGATGCCGACGTAGGCGAGGCGGCGCTCTTCCTCGAGGCGGCCCGGCTCCTCGCGTGACATCGCGTGCGGGAACAGGTTTTCCTCCATGCCCGCGAGGAACACCAGCGGGAACTCCAGCCCCTTCGCCGAGTGCAGCGTCATCAGCTGCACGCCGTCCTCGAACTCCTCGGCCTGGCCGTCACCGGCATCGAGCGAAGCGCGGTCCAGGAACTGCGGCAGCGACGGCAGCTCCGGGTTCTCGGGCACGAACTGGCGGCAGGCGCTCACCAGTTCCTCGAGGTTCTCGGCGCGTGTCTGGCCGCGCTCGCCCTTCTCGTTGCGGTGGAACTCGAGCAGCGTGCTGGCCGCGAGCACCTGGTCGACGGTGTCGGCAAGGTCCATTCCCGCGGTATCGCGCTGCAGCTGGTCGACCAGATCGAGGAACGCGGTGAGCGCATTGCGCGCGCGCGCCGGCAGTTCGGCGGCGACCTGTGCGGCCGCGGCCCACAGCGAGATGCCGCGCTCGCGCGCGCTCGCGCGCAGCAGGTCGATGGTCGCCGCACCGATGCCGCGCGTCGGCGTGTTCACGACGCGCTCGAAGGCCGCGTCGTCGTGGCGGTTGGTGATAAGGCGCAGGTAGGCCAGCGCGTTCTTGATCTCCAGGCGCTCGTAGAAGCGCTGGCCGCCGTAGACGCGATAGGGAATGCCGGTGCGCAGCAGCGCCTCCTCGAGCACCCGCGACTGCGCGTTGGAGCGGTAGAGGATCGCGGCATCGGCGCGCGGGTGACCGTCCGCGATCCAGCGCTGGATGTGGTCGACGATGAAGCGCGCCTCGTCCTGCTCGTTGAAGGCGGCGTAGAGCGTGATCGGCTCGCCCTCCTCGCCGCTGGTCCACAGCTGCTTGCCAAAGCGGCCCTGGTTGTGCGCGATCACCGCGTTAGCGGCATCCAGGATCACGCTGGTCGAGCGGTAGTTCTGCTCCAGGCGCACGATGCGCGTGTCGTCGAAGTCGCGCTGGAACTGATGGATGTTCTCGATCTTCGCGCCGCGCCAGCCATAGATCGACTGATCGTCGTCGCCGACCGCGGTGACGCGCGCGGCCTTGCCTGCCAGCACGCGCAGCCAGGCGTACTGGATCGTGTTGGTGTCCTGGAACTCGTCGACCAGGATGTGCTGGAAGCGCTGCTGGTAGTGCGCGAGCAGCACGGGCTGCTTCAGCCACAGTTCGTGCGAGCGCAGCAGCAGTTCCGCGAAGTCCACCATGCCACCACGCTCGCACGCCTGCTCGTAGCCGCGGTATAGCACCAGCATCGTGTTCAGGTAGTGGTCGCCCCAGGCCTCGATGTGGGCGGCGCGCCGGCCCTCGTCCTTCTGCGCATTGATCCACCACTGCGCCTGCTTGGGCGGGAAGCGGTCCTCGTCGATGCCGATGTCGCGGTAGACGCGCTTGATCACGCGCAGCTGGTCGTCCGAATCGAGGATCTGGAAATTCTGCACCAGCCCCGCCTCCTCCCAGTGCGCCTTCAGGAAGCGGTGCGCCAGCCCGTGGAAGGTGCCCACCCACATGCCGCGCGTCGAGACGCCGACCATCTCCTCGATGCGCGCACGCATCTCGCGCGCGGCCTTGTTGGTGAAGGTCACTGCCATGATCCCGTGCGGCGAGATGCCGTCCTGGAAGATCAGCCAGGCAATGCGGTGCACCAGCACGCGGGTCTTGCCGCTACCGGCGCCGGCCAGCACCAGCAGGTTGGTATCCGGCGCGGTGACGGCCTCGCGCTGCGCGGTATTCAGGGACTCGAGAATGCTTTCGGCGTACATCGGGGAAGTCTACCAACAATCGCCCGCAACCGGACCCGCGGCTTCCCGCCCGCAGGCCGCATTTGTACCCTCGCCCGATTGCCGGCGCGGACTTTTTGTTATGCTCCGCCGCTCACCCCCTGCCGCTGGATCCGGAGAATCACGATGTCCCGTTACTTCGCCGCATTGCGCCCCCTCGTATTCGCCGCCGCCGCGCTCGGCGCCGCCGCTGCGTTCGCCGAGACGCCGTCCAGGCCCGGCGCCGCCGCCTATATCATCTCGCCCGCCGATGGCGCCACCGTCAGCAACCCCGTTACCGTGCGCTTCGGGCTGCGCGGCATGGGCGTGGCGCCCGCGGGCGTCGAACGCCCGGACGCCGGGCACCATCACCTGCTGATCGACCTGGACACGCTGCCGCCCGCCGGCGTGGCGATGCCGATGGACGACAAGCACCGCCATTTCGGCGGCGGGCAGACCGAAGTGACGCTGGAGCTCGCGCCCGGCAAGCACACGCTGCAGCTGCTGCTGGGCGACCACATGCACGTGCCGCACAACCCGCCGGTGGTCTCGGAGCGCATTAGCATCACGGTCGAATGACGGCGGGGCAATTGAGCACCATCCTCAGCATCGACAACGCCGAACTCGCCTATGGTCTGCACCCGCTGCTCGACCGCGCTTCGCTCACGGTCACCCAGGGCGAACGCATCG
>JAGPES010000484.1 GCA_018057015.1 Pseudomonadales bacterium
ACGCCGGCGTGCACCGGATCGGCATGCCTGGCAAGCAGCCGCAACGTGTCGTCGCACGCATCGCGCGTGTGCACGATCACCGGTAGGGCCGCCCGCGATGCCGCCTGCAGGTGGGTTACGAAACTCTGCTGCTGTCGCTCTGCGTGCCCGGCACCGTGGTAGTAATCGAGACCGGTTTCGCCGATCGCGATCACCTTGGGCGCGGCCGCGAGCGCGAGCAGCTCGGCGACGCTGACCGGTTCCCCGGTGCAGGACGAGGGATGGATCCCGACCGACGCGAAGACCTGCTCGTGCGCCCGCGCGTGGGCCAGCACGCGCGGCTGGTTCTGGCGGTCGACCGCAACCGTGAGCATGCGCCCCACTCCGGCGGCCGCGGCCGATCGCAGGATGGCGTCGATGTCCATGCCCACGTCGGGCGCCGTGAGATAGTCGAGATGACAATGGCTGTCTATGAGCATGCGCGAACGGCCCGCGGGCCGCTTCTCACATCGTGTGAGTGGGGCGTTCGGACTCGAGGGCGCCCGCCAGGTAGGTCTCTATCTTGCGGCTTGCCGTGTCGTCCTGGCCGTTGAACTGGACGCCGATGCCCGAGGCACGGTTGCCCTGCGCGCGCTTGGGCGTGACCCAGACCACCTTGCCGGCCACCGGAATCTTCTCCGGCTCGTCCATCAGGTTCAGCAGCATGAATACTTCGTCGCCGATGCGGTACGGTTTGTTGGTCGGGATGAAAAGACCCCCGTTCTGCAGGAACGGCATGTACGCCGCGTACAACACCGCCTTGTCCTTGATGGTCAGGGACAGTATGCCGTTGCGGGTTCCTTGCGGCGCGGTCATGGGCTGAGGGAGTCACTCCGGTGATACATGCAGAAGAGTAGCGACTCAACCCGGATTTTGCCAGCCGCAACAGCCCCGCTGCCAGTCGATCAGCAAGGCCTCGAGCAGCAGCTGGCGGTTCGGGTTGGCTGTGGACGCCGCGTCCCGCCGCGCCGCCAGGGTGCGCTGCAGCGTCCGCGCCGCGTGCGCGGCACCGACATGGGGCATCAGCTCCTCGCAGGCACCGGCGGCCCGCCGGATGCGCGCCCCGCTGGCGCAACGGTGCGCAAGCGTTCGGCTGAGATCGGCCAGGAACAGGAATATCCATCCCAGCAGCTCGCGCAGTTCCAGGTCGCCGCATTCGCTCACCAGCGCGGGAATCCATGCCCCGGGCGACGCCGCGCGACGCATCATGTCGGCCGCGCGATCGAACCCCCCGATCGCTTCCGTCTCGCGCATGCGCAGCGCGCCCAGCGGGCAGCCCGCGGCGATACCCAGCAGATCCGCTGCATCGGCGCCGACGCCGGCCGACTGCAGCCATTGCAGCGCCTGGTCCGGCGCGGGCGGCATCAGCCTGAGCTGGTGGCAGCGCGAGCGGATCGTGGGCAGCAGGCGCGCCGGCGCATCGCTCAGCAGCAGCATGTGCGTGCGCGGCGCCGGCTCCTCCAGGCTCTTGAGCAGGCAGTTGGCCGTGTGCGTGTTCATCGCGTCCGCCGGATCGATCACGATCGCCTTGGCGCGGGCAAGACTCGGCGTGCGCATCACGAACTCGGCGAGTTCACCCCGGATCTGCTCGATCCGGATCTGCTTGCCCGGCTCCTCGGGCGCGATGCGCAGCAGGTCCGGGTGCGAGCCCGCCGCGACCAGCTGGCAGTCGCGGCATTGTCCGCAGGCCTGCCCGCGATCCGGGTTGCGGCACAGGATGGAGCGTACCAGCAGGTCTGCCAGCACGCGTTTGCCAATGCCCTCCGGCCCGCTGAGCAGCACGGCGTGATGCAGGCGCCGATCGGCGTTGCGCGCGCGCAGCCGCTCCCAGTCGCTGCGCTGCCAGGGCAAGGGAGCATCGACAACGCGCGCGGATCCGGTCACGGCGCCGCGCTCTGCAGCAGGAAGGCCTCCACGGCTTGCGCAACGGCAGCCTGCACTGCCGGCAGTGGCCGGGCTGCGTCGATCACCCGGAAGCGCCCTGGCTCCGACGCCGCGAGTTGCAGGTAGGCTGCGCGCACGCGGTCGAAGAATTCCCGGTCCTCCATCTCGAAGCGATCCGGCGCACCGCGGCCCGCCAGGCGCTCCATGCCGCGATCCACGGGCAGGTCGAGCAACAGCGTGTGATCCGGCGCGAAATCCCCCAGCAACAGCGTGCGCAGGGCCTGGACCCGATCCACCCCCATGCGCCGCCCCGCCCCCTGGTAGGCAATCGTCGCATCCGTGAAGCGATCGCTGATCACCCAGTCGCCGCGAACCAGCGCCGGCTTGATCACGCGCTCCACGTGCTGCATCCGGGCGGCGAACACCAGAAGCAGCTCCGTGTCGTCGCACACCGCTTCCTCGCGCGGCGCGAGCAGCAGCTTGCGGATCTCTTCGGCGAGCGGCGTGCCTCCGGGCTCGCGCGTCACGACCACGCGCAGGCCCGCGGCCTGCAGGCGCGCGCGCACGCCCTCTATGTTGGTGCTCTTGCCCGCGCCTTCGCCGCCTTCGACGCTGATGAACCGGCCACTAGCCATGTCCAGGATGTGCCTCCATTACTTCCCGCCGCTGCTACCGGCCCCGGGGGGGCGCGAGCGGTAGGAAGCGTCGCGCCGCTGCAACTGGTACTTGCGCACCGCCCTGTTGTGATCCTCGAGAGTTGCCGAGAATTCGTGCGAACCGTCGCCGCGCGCGACGAAATAAAGCGCCGAGCCAGGCGCCGGGTGCAGCGCCGCATGAATGGCCGCACGTCCCGGCAGAGCGATCGGCGACGGCGGCAGGCCGGCGTTCAGGTAGGTATTGTATGCGCCTGGCGTGCGCAGGTGCTCCCGCGTCAGGTTGCCGTCGAACGCCTCGCCCAGGCCATAGATCACGGCAGGATCCGTCTGCAGCAGCATGCCCTTCTGCAGGCGGCGCACGAAGACCCCGGCTATCTCCCGCCGTTCCCCGGCGACGCCGGTTTCCTTCTCCACCAGGGAGGCCATGATCAATGCCTCGTAGGGCACCCGGTACGGAAGACCCGCATCACGGGCGGCCCATTCC
>JAGPES010000485.1 GCA_018057015.1 Pseudomonadales bacterium
GTGGATGCGATCACCGCGAACGCCTTTGCGGCGCTGAAGTAAGCAGCACGAAAATGGCTCCGGGGTGCTTCGCACACACCCGGGGCACGACGGCGCGGCCGCTCTCTCGAACAGGGGCGGCCGCGCTTGTTTTTTGGGCGATCGCCGCGGATCGAGCACATCGGCAACACCCGCGCCATTCGCGGGGCGACGCGTTCGTCTGCCGCCCTCCAATCGACCTCACACCACGGCCTCGCCTCGCTCAGCGGTGGTGAGCCACCCGCAGGAAACGCCAGCCATGATCTACGACACGCTCCTCTATGCGCATTCCGGTGGCGTGACTGCCGTGATCAATGCCACCGCCGCCGCCGTCATCCAGGCTGCACGCCAACAAGGCGGCCGCGTGGGCCGGATTCTTGCGGCGCATCGGGGCATCGGTGGCGTGCTGCGCGAAGACCTGTTCGACACGACCACCCTCGATGCTGCCGCGCTGGAGCGGCTGGCACGCACGCCCGGTGGGGCGTTCGGCTCGTGCCGCTTCGATCTGCCGCGTGACGATGGCGGTGCGGTGATGGACCGCCTGTTCGCGGTGTTCGACGCCCATCGCGTCGGTTGGCTGCTCTACAACGGCGGCAACGGTTCGATGGACGCCGTTGCCCGCCTGCAGGCCGAGGCGCGCCGGCGCGGGCACCCGCTGCAATGCATCGGCGTGCCCAAGACCGTGGACAACGACATCGTCGGCACCGACTGCTGTCCGGGCTTCGGGTCGGCAGCCAAGTATCTGGCGACCTCGATGCTCGAGGCGGGGCTCGACATCGCCTCGATGGTGGGGGCGAAGGGCAGCGTGTTCGTCATGGAAGTGATGGGCCGCAACACCGGCTGGCTGGCTGCGGCGACGGCGCTGGCGGCGGCGGGCGACCCCGACCGTCCGCCCCACATTGTGCTGGTGCCCGAGGTGGCGTTTGACGAGGAGGCCTTCCTCACCCGCGTGCAGGCAGTCACCGAGCGCCTCGGCTACTGCGCGATCACCGTGTCCGAAGGCATTCGCCGCGCCGATGGCAGCCTGATCCTGGAAAAGTCTCGTGATCCGCGCGGTTATGTGCAGCTCGGCGGGGCGGGTTCGGCGGTGGCGCGCATGATCCACGAGCGCCTCGGCTACAAGCACCACTGGGCGATTCCCGACTACCTGCAGCGTGCCGGCGCGCACTGGCTGTCGGCGACCGACCGCGAGCAAGCCCTGGCGGTCGGGCGGGCCGCGGTCGAGTACGCGATGCAGGGACGCGGCGGCACCATGCCGGCGATCCGGCGATTGCAGGATTCGCCTTACCGCTGGGACGTGACCGCGATCGACACTGCGCCGATCGCAAACCTCGAGCGCGCGCTGCCGGCTGCATTCGTGGCCGCCGACGGACTGCATGTGACGCAGGCCGCCTGCGACTACATCCGCCCGCTGATCGCGGGCGAGTTTGCGCAACCAACGGTCGATGGCCTGCCGGATTACCGCCGCTTCGAGTTACCGCGGGTCGCCGACCGCCTGCCTGCCTGGGGCGCTTGAAGCGCACCGTGGCCGGCTGAGCGGGAACGACCCGCGAATGTCGCGCCGCCTTGTCAGGCCTCGCTGGGCAGGGCGCCGGCGGGTGCCGTCTCCTTGCGTTCGGGCATGTAGGCCGCGACCTGGCACAGGATGGACGCGACATACGGGATGCACTGCAGGCACAGGATGCCGACCCAGAGCTGGGTCTCGAGGTTGTTGGCGCCGCGTTGGGCAACCAGGGTCGCCGCCCCCATCAGCAGCGCGACCAGCAGGCCGATCTCCTCGCGGATCGGGTTGAAGAAGGCGAGCGCACCGCCGCCGCGCCAGCCCTTGGGTGTCACCACGAACACCCCCTTCTTCTTCACCAGCCCGGCGAACACGCCGCGCGCAATCGCATGGGCCAGGCCCACCGACAGGATCGACGCGCCGAGAATGTCTTTCCACGGACAGTCCATGGTGCGGCGGTAGAGGATGGGGCCGAGCGCCGCCTTGAAGATCATGAAGCCGAAGATCGGTAGCGCAAGCGATACCACCGGCAGACCGAAGGCCTTCGGGAACAACAGGATGCCGAGCGTCCACAGCAGGCTGCCGAAGGCGAACACGAGCTGCAGCGCGTCGCCCAGCCAGGCGAACCAGCCGGTCAGGAAGTGGTAGCGCTGGGCGAGGTTCAGCGTGCTGCGGCCGATCATCTGCGGCAGGTGAGCCTTGAGGATCTGCATCGCACCGAAGGCCCAGCGGAAGCGCTGGCTCTTGATCGCGGAGAAGCCCGAAGGCGTGAGGCCGCGGCCGAGGATGTGGTCGATGTAGCGGGTGTCGTAGCCTTTCTCGATCAGGCGCAGGCCGAGCTCGGTGTCCTCGCAGATGCACCACTCCGACCAGCCGCCCACCTCTTCCAGCGCCAGGCGGCGCACCAGGGTCATGGTGCCGTGCTGGATCAGCGCGTTGCGCTCGTTGCGGTGGTGCATGCCGATGCGGAAGAAGCCGTCGAACTCCCAGTTGCACATGCGCTTGAAGGGCTGGGTTTCCCAGTCGCGGTGGGCCTGCGGCGCCTGCACCACGGCGACGTCGGGCTGGTCGAAGTGGGGGATCAGGCAGGACAGCCACTCGGGGTCGACCACGTAGTCGGCGTCGACCACGCCGACCACCTCGGCGCGCGGGTCGGTGACCTTGAGGCCGTAATTGAGCGCGCCGGCCTTGAAGCCCGGCCAGTTGGCGAGGTGGAAGAAGCGGAAGCGCGGGCCGAGCTCGGCGCAGCGGCGCTCGAGCGGCTTCCACAAGGCCTCGTCGCGGGTGTTGTTGTCGAGGATCAGGACCTCGAAGTTCTGGTAGTTCATCTGCGCCAGGCTGTCGATGGTGGCGATCACCATCTCGGGCGGCTCGTTGTAGCAGGCGAGGTGAATCGACACGAAGGGTTGCTGCTCGGGCGCGTGCGGCGGCAGCGGCATGAAGCGGCGCTGCCACTTCTTCTTGAACAGCACCTCGCCGAACTCGAAGCCGTGCGACAGCAGCACGGCTGCGGTCATGCAG
>JAGPES010000486.1 GCA_018057015.1 Pseudomonadales bacterium
ATTGCCGTTTACCACAATTTGTTGCTATTGTTGAACCACTATGTGGGTCCGAATTTATTCGGACATGTGCCTGGCCCAAGGCACCTGTCAGCATGAATGCTGACCCACAGGTGACATCCCCAAGGCACCTGTCAGCATGAATGCTGACCCACAGGTGAGATCCCCAGGGCACCTGTCAGCATGAATGCTGACCCACAGGTGACATCCCCAAGGCACCTGTCAGCATGAGTGCTGACCCACAGGTGGAATGCCCGCAGGTAGTTGTCAGCATGAATGCTGGCTCACACGGGTTACAGTGCATAGCCGAGCGTAAGGTACATGGTGCGCTCGGGCGCCGGGTAGACGCTGCGTTCGCCGTACAGGATGCTGGTGAGCGAATCGTAGTCCTCGTCGTTGAGGTTGTTGGCGCGCAGGGTGGCGTTCCAGTGCCCCGAGGCCCAGCGCAGCGCCATGTTCAGCACGCCCTCCGATTCCACGCGGTCATAGGCGTTGGCATCGTCGCCCAGCGCGTAGCGCGATCCGTTCCAGGCATATTCGGCGAAGGCGCTGAATCCCGCGCCGAAATCCCAGGTGGCGTTGAGCGCACCCACGTGTTCCGCCACGTAGGGCACTTCGTTGCCGTCGAAGGTGCCGGCGGTTATCTCGGCGTCGGTCCAGGTGTAGCTGCCGCCAAGACCCAGGCGCTGCAGCGCCTGCCAGCGCCACTCGAGCAGCGCGCCGCGCCGGCGCGAGGAGTCGAGGTTGATGTTGGCGCCGAAAATCCCGAACTCGGCGAGGGAGCCCAGCGCGCTCGGGTCGTAGAGGATCTCGTCATCGAGCTCCAGGTCGAACAGCATCGCGCGGCCGTTGAAACGCGGGTCGAACCACTCGAGACCGCCTTCCCACGAGACGCCGGTCTGCGGTTCGAGGAACGCGACGCCGGGCAGCGTGAAGCCGTTCTCGTCGACGTTGGGATAGCGCAGCACCTCGTCGCGGCGCAGCAGCACGCGCATCTCGGGGTGGAACTGCCAGGCGATGGATGCCGTGGTCACGGTCGCGCCGTCGCCGTTCTGCATATCGCTGCCGCGGTTGTCGTCATCGACCTCGGAGCGGCGCGCGCCGCCCGAGACCTGCACGGTCTCGGTGAGCGGGTACACGAGCTGCGCGTAGCTGTCGCGCTGCTCCTGGCGAAAATCGGTCTGGAAGAAGAACTCCGGGATGTCGAGCAGGTACTCGCTGTCGGTGGCGTCGAAACCCAGCGTCAGCGTCGCGGTGCCCGCGGGGCGCTCGAAGCGCCCGACCAGGCGCGGGTTGGCGCTGGTGACGCGCATCTCGGTGGTGTTCGGCGCCGACTGGTAGCCGTCGCCGTCGTTCTCGCGCTCGGTGAGCTCCATCTCTGCCGACCACGCCGGGGTGAGCGCGTAACGCCCGCCGAGGCGCCAGGTGGTGGTCTCGAGGTCGGCGAAATCCTGCGGGTTGAGGCTCTGCTTGCGGTCCTGGCGCGCGAGCGCTTCGGGCAGCGCGCCGGGCAGCTCCAGGTTGTCGTCGATCTGCTGCAGCTCGGCGAACACGCGGCCTTCGGCCCAGTTGTACTCGACCAGGCCGAGCGCGTTGGTGTACCCGGTGGCGTTGTTGTCGCGGTAGTTGTCGCTCTCGCGCTGCTCGGCGCTCAGGCGCACGCCGATGCCGTTGGCGAAGCGCTGGCTGGCGCTCAGCGCGTAGCGCTCGCTGTCGTGGGAGCCGCCGCCGGCCTCGAGCGCCAGCGCGGCCTTGTCGGGCGTGCGCGTGATGACGTTGATCACGCCGCCCACCGCCTGGTCGCCGAACATCACGCCGGCGCCGCCCTGCAGGATCTCGATGCGCTCGATGTCCTTCAGCGCGACGCTGTTCAGGTCCGGGCCCGCGAGCGTGGGGTTGTTGAGGCGCCGGCCGTCGACCAGCACCAGGGTGTTGTTCGGCGCGTTCTCGCCGAAGCCGCGCATGCTCACGACCACGCCGCGTCCGCCGTCGCCGATGGTGTCGCGGATCTGCAGGCCGGCGCGGCCGCGCAGCACCTCGGCCACGGTCAGTGCGCCGCTCTTCTCGATCTCCTCGCGCGTGATGACGCTGACGGCCGCCGGACTGTCCAGCGCCAGCTGTTCGGAGCGCACGCCGCTGACGATGATCTGCTCGATACGGTTCGGCGTAGCCGCGTTTAGGGTGCCTGCGGCGCACAGCAGCGCCAGGGGAATGATGCGATGGGAAACGCTCATGGTACCTCCCCGGTCCATGGAGTGATGCAAACGCGACCAGGGGGGACGAGGGGAGGGAGCGGCGATCCGGGCAGGATGCCGACTACCGCCGAGCCCGCCGCTCGATCGCAGTGAATCACGGATGGCCGGTCTCCGGGCTCGTGAGTGGATCCTGGGGGGATCCGGGCCGGCGCCTTCCCATCCGACGCGCGATGCGTCTGCGACAGTGGCCCTGTGCCGGTCCATGCTCACTTACCGTTGCGGGGGCAGCGCTGGATTCGCACCAGACTTCCCGTTTCATCCAGGGGCGCCGCCGCCTCGTGGCGCGACGCCGCTGGACACCGTCCGCGACAGGGGCGGCAACTTACCCGCTGCCTGCTGCCTCGTCAACCCGCACCCGCTCCACCCTGTGGGTCGCCAAACGTCTTGCGGCCCTGCGCATACGGCGATCTTCGGGGGTAGGAGCGCGCCATGCGCGCGAATATCGCGGGCATGGCCCGCTCCTACAACCCGTCGTTCAGACTCATACCGGGTTTTGCGTCACCCTCTGAAGCCGGTCCAAGCCGGCCCCGCATTATTCGCCGCGCAGGCGGGCGAGGGCTTCGGCGGCCTCGGCGATCTGGGGGCCGCCGCAGATCCAGCTGGCGGTGGGTACGGTGCGGGAGGGGACGTGGCGGCTGAGCGCGGGGTGGCGCAGCAACTGCTGCGCCAGCGAGGCGTGTTCGAGATCGACCGCGTCGAACAGCACGGCCTGCGGGGCGTGCGACACCAGGTCCTCGAGGGGCAGCGTGCCGTAGCCCCTGATGCCGCGCTCGCTGGCAAGATT
>JAGPES010000488.1 GCA_018057015.1 Pseudomonadales bacterium
GTCCCGCGCTGATGGCGCCGGGCGGGCTGGCCGAGGCGCGTTCCGCACTGCGCGGCGAGGACATCGCCGTGGAAACGGTCGCGCATGTATTCCGGGCAGGCCATCTCTGCCCGGACCGCCACCAGTGGCAGGAATCGCGCGAATCGCTGGCGCGCCTGATCGACGTCGCCGCCGCGCTGGGCGCCCGCTCCATCTACATGCTGACGGGCGGCCACGGTGGGCTCCGATGGGAAGAGGCGGCGGACTGCTTTTGCGAAGCGATCGCGCCCTGTGTCGACCAGGCCAGGGCGGCCGGGATCGGGCTGGCAATCGAGAATGCCTCCTCCCTGTACGCCGAGATCCACATCGCCCACTCGCTGGCGGACACCATAGCGCTCGCCGAACTGGCCGGCGTTGGCGTCTGCATCGAGCTGTTCTTCTGCTGGGCCGAGGCAGGACTGCCGGCGCTGTTCGCGCGCGCGATGCCCCGCTGCCAGCTGGTCCAGCTCTCCGACTACGTCTACGGCGACCGCTCGCTCCCGGCGCGGGCGGTGCCGGGCGATGGCGCCATTCCGCTGCAACGCATCGTCCGGTCGCTGCTGGACGCGGGCTACACGGGCGCCTTCGACCTGGAGCTGCTCGGTCCGCGCATCGACGCGGAGGGTTCTGCTGCGGCCGTGGCGCGAGCCGCCGCTCATGTGGGCGCTCTGCTCACCCACCTCAAAGTGTGACGGGGAAACGTATGGCTTTCGGCGACTGTCCCGACGACGCGGCCTTGCGCCAGGCATGGGGCCGTTTCTGCGACCGACTGCGTGAGGCCGGCGAGCAGGTGTTCAAGGAGACCAATCCCGCCAACCCGCTGCAGCGCGCCGACGCGTTCCGCTTCCTGACGCAGAACCTCGGACAGGCCTTCGATCTCGCGCTGGAAACCAGGGACACACGCTACCCGATGCTCCACGCCTTCTGCACGCCCACGCGCAAGCTGGGCGGGGACGCGGCCGATTTCACCTACCGGCAGGCGTGGATCGACGGCCATCATGTCTACCGGATCAGCGGCAACACCGGCACCGCGCGCTTCCTCAATTTCACCCTGCAGGGGCCGCGCCCGGCGACGCAGCCCGGGACCGGTTTCCCGAGCCTGCACGAACCCTTCGGCGATATGCCCGAAGCCAACCTGTTCCGGCAGCAGCTCCAGACCACGGCGGACGGCGACTTCGAACTCTGGCTGGGCGGCGAGAAGCGCGCCGCGAACTGGCTGCCGACGACGCCGGGCACGCGCAAGCTCTTCATCCGCCAGGGTTTCGACAGCTGGGACGAGACGCCCGCGCGGCTCTCCATCGAGCGCGTCGGCATGGAGACGCCGCGTCCGCTGCCGACGCCCGGGACCATGATCGAGTCGATGGCGTGGGCCGGCGATTTCCTGGGGGGCATGATGCGCGACTGGCCCGACCACCCCTACCGCTACAGCGGCGGCGTCGTCGATCCCTCATGCTTCAACCGGTTCCCGCCGCAGGGCTCTGCCGGCGGCGCCGATGACGCCAGGCGCGGACGGCTGGCCGCGCACATGTGCTGGTCACTGGCACCGGACGAGGCGCTGATCGTCGAGTTCGATGCCCACGACGGATTCTGGATGGTGTCGCTGGGCGGCGCCTTCATGAACAGCCTGGATTACCTGTACCGGCCGGTCAGTTACACGCCGGCACGCACGCGCGTCGACAGCGACGGCAAGGTGCGGCTGATCCTCGCCCACGAGGATCCCGGGTACCACAACTGGCTCGACACCCAGGGCTTCGCGGCCGGCAACCTCACGTATCGCAACCTGATGAGCTCGACAACCGCCACGTTCCGCACGCGGCTGCTCAGGCACGCCGATCTCGACGCGGCGCTTCCGGGAGACAGCGCACGAGTGAGCGCGAACGAGAGAGTGGCCGGGATGCACGCGCGTTTCGACGGCATCCGCCGGCGCTACGGGCTGTAGGGCACGGCCCGCAGAGCACAAACGCAACGCGCCGCGCTGTTGCCAGCGCGGCGCGTTGCGGACTCTTCGTGACGCCGCAACCTACTGCGTGCCTTCGGCGTACCAGGTGCGGAATTCCGAATAGTTCGGCATTTCTTCCGAGTTGGCCTTCGGGTCGATCACCACGTGGACCACGCCGACCTTGCCGCTGGCATAGGCCCGCTGTATGGCCGGGCCGATGTCCTCGGCGCGGGTGACGTATTCACCGTGGCAGCCGAAGCCCTCGCCGATCTTGTCGAAGCGCACGTCCTCGCTCCAGTGCGTGCCGGTCTCGGCGGTGCCCTGGCCAAAGGTGCGCTTGTACACGCCCACTTCCAGGCCCCACTGGTTGTCCACGCCCACCACGCAGACCAGCGGCAGCTTCTTGCGCGCCGCGACTTCGAGCTCGGCAATGTGGAACATGAAAGACGAGTCCGAGGTCAGCAGCATGCCCGGGCGGCGTCGGCCGGTGGCGGCCTGGTCGGCGAGCATGGCGCCGGTCGCGTAGGGCAGACCCGTGCCGATGTGCCCGAAGTTCTGGTTCCAGATCACGTCGTGCGGCTTGCACTGCGAATAGGTCCACTGGAAGATCACCGTGGCGCCGCCATCGCGGATCAGGATGCCGTCCTGCGGGAAGACCCTGGTCGCTTCGACGACAAAGCGCGAGGTGTGGATCGGCACCTCGCCGCTGCCGTCGCTCTTGGTCCGCGATTCCTCGGCGAGCGCCGCCAGTTGCTCGGCTTCCTGCCTGATGTAGCGCTCCAGATCGGGCGCGGGCGCGCGCGGTGTGTCCTCGAGCGCGCGCACGAGTTGCGGCACGACACCGCGCAGGTCCCCCACCAGCGGCACGTCGACCGGGCGGTTGACGCCGATCGCCGTCGGATCCTGCTGCACGTAGATCCACTTGCGGTTGGCTTCGTTTTCCAGCCAGTGGCGCCAGCGGCCGTAGTGCGACGGCTCGCCCAGCTCGGTGCCGAGCGCCAGGCACAGGTCGGATTCGATCACGGCCTCGATCGAGGCTTCCGAGAAGCCGTAGGGGAAAGTGCGCTCCTCGAG
>JAGPES010000487.1 GCA_018057015.1 Pseudomonadales bacterium
CGCCGCGGCGGCAAGGCGCCCCGCGCGCGCAGGCGAAGTGGCCGCGATGCTCGGGATCGAGGCGCTGATGGAGCGCGGCATCCGCTTCCTGTCGAGCGGCGAGGCACGACGCACGCTGTTCGCACGGGCACTGCTGATGGAGCCGCGGCTGATGGTGCTGGACAACCCCTACGAAGGCGTCGACCGGGCCTCGCGACAGATCCTGCGCGACCTGGTCGAGGAGTTGCTCGGCGGACCCACGCACGTCCTGCTGCTCACGCGTCGCCCGCAGGACATCACGACCGGCATCAGTCACGTGCTGCTGCTCGAGCACGGGCAGGTGATCGACCGCGGCCCGCGCGAGGCCGTGCTCGGCGGCGCCGCGGTGGAGCGAATTTTCGGGGCCGGCGCGCGGCTCGCGGCGCTGCCCCTGCCGGCGGCACCCGCTGCCGCCTGCGAAGAACCCTGCCACGGCCCCCTGATCGAACTGGAGGACGTGCACGCGCACTACGGCGATCACGCGGTCCTCGACGGCGTCGGCCTGCGCCTCGAGCCCGGCGAGCACCTGTGCATCGCGGGGCCCAACGGCTGCGGCAAGTCGACGCTGCTGGCGCTGATCTGCGGCGACAACCCGCGCGCCTACGGCCAGCACGTCAAGCTCTTCGGCCGCCTGCGCGGCAGCGGCGAGTCGGTCTGGGAGATCAAGCGGCGCTTCGGCATCGTGAGCAACGAGCTGCACCTCGCCTACCCGGCGCGCACCCGCGCCTCCGACGTGGTCGCCAGCGGCTTCTTCGACACGCTGGGCCTGTACGACACCTGCGGCCCGTGGCAGGCCAGGCTGGCGCGGGAATGGCTGGCGGTGCTCGGCCTGTCGGCACGCGCGGGCGAGCGCTTCGACGCGCTGTCCTTCGGCGAGCAGCGCATGGTGCTGGTGGCGCGCGCCATGGTGAAGAGCCCGCCGATCCTGATCCTCGACGAGCCATGCTCGGGGCTGGATGAAACGAACCGCCGCCGGGTGCTGGCGCTGATCGATCGCATCGGGCGCGAGACGCGCACGCAGATGCTCTACGTCAGCCACGAAGCCGGGGAGATGCCGGCCTGCATCACGCGCCGGCTCGAGTTCCTCCCGGGGGCGGACGGACGATACCGGCTGGCACCAATCGAACACGGGCCTGGCTCGTAGATGGGGCTTTGGCGCCACATGCAGTCCGGACTATCCGGATACTGTTCGGCTGAAGAGGGTGTCGCAAAACGTCTTGCGCCCTGCGCATACGGCGATTTCCGGGTGCAGGAGCGGCCCATGGCCGCGATATCGCGCGCATGGCGCGCTCCTACACCGTGTCGGTCGAGGTCATGCAGGGTTTTGCGATACGCTCTGAAGCCGAACCTGCGGCCGAACCTTGCATGGCCACGGACCTGCCGTAGGTCGGGCTTCAGCCCGACAAGGGTTCGGCGCCGCCGAACCCGCCGCGTGCCAGCCAGGCAGCCGTCCCGGTCAATGGCAGTCGACGGCGGTCGTCTGAATCAGCCCGTCGTGCCGCGCCGCGCGCGTTCGATGATCGCATTGAGGCGCTGCTGCATCCCGGCGTCGGGCTGGTAGCTGAGCCCCTTGCGCGCGAGCTGCTCGGCGAGCGCGTGATCACCGCGCTCGAGCCGGAGCGTCGCGAGCTCGCAATACACGGCCGGGTCGGCAGGCGCGATGCGCAGCGCACGCTCGGCCGCCGCGATCGCGGCGTCGAGATTGCCGCCGCGGCGCTCGGTCGCGGCCTGTGCGAGCAGGATGTTCACCGCGCTGTTCGCGCTGGGCGGCGGCGTGCGCAGATCGATCTGGCCGGCGCCGTTGTCGCTGCCCGCGGGCGTCTCGATCGTGAAGCTGTCCTCGGACCGTGCCGCCGCGGACTCGGGCAGCGGCAGCGCCGCACCGGGAGCCGGCGCGGTTGTCACGGCGCCGCCTGCTTCGTCCGGGTACGCCGGGGAAGGCGCCTGGCCCGCTTGCGGCGATTGCGCTGCCGGGTAGGCGGGTTGCGTCGCGGCAGTCGAGGCCGGGCGCGCGGGATAGGCCTTCGCCGCACTCGGCTGCTGCTGCGCCGCCGCGGGTGCTCGCGTGCCCGTCACCGTGCGCCCGTTGCCCGGCTCCGGCACGTCGACGCGCGGTGGCGTATGCGTCGACTGCTCGAACTGCCCGGCGCAGCCGCCGAGCAGCGGCAGGCAGGCGATGGCGGCAACGCGCAGCATGCCCAGGCACCGGCCGGTCGATTCGCTCATCTGTGCTTTCCCCGTGTGCTGGATTCCGTACCTGTGCCTCGCCTTCGTCCGGTGGCGCGAGGCAAGCGCCTCATCGATCCCCGCCGAACCAGCGTTTCCACCACCGCTCACGCGTCTTCTCGCCTTCCTCGCGCGGTGCGGCGCCGGGTTGCGGGGCTGCGTCCGGCCCGGGCGCGACACCGGGCTCCCCGGCAGGCCTGGTGCCGGACCACGGCAAGCTGAAGCGCGAGCCGGTGCAGGCGGCCTCGTAATCCGGCTCGGTGCCGTTGAGGAACGGCACCAGTCTCGCGCCCGGACAGCCTTCGCCGCTCAGCCCGCCGCCAAGCTCGTCGACCCAGGTCTCGGTGACGCCCCCGGGCGCCCGCGAGCGGCGCGGCTCGCGGCTCACCGCGGCCATCAGCGCGGTCCAGGCAGGCAGTGCCCCGGTGGCGCCGGTGAGTGCCGTGACGCCGTTGTCGTCGCGCCCGATCCACACCACCGCGAGCAGGTCGCCGGAGTAGCCCGCAAACCAGCTGTCGCGCTGGTCGTCGGTGGTGCCGGTCTTGCCGGCCACCACCAGCCCGGGCGGCAGGCGGTTGTAGGCCGAGCGTGCCGTGCCCGAGCGCACCACCTCCTTCAGCGCGTATTCGAGCAGGTACACCGCCGACTGTCGGACCTTCTGCTCCACCGCCACAGGATAGCGCGTCAAAGGCTCACCCGATGCGTCCATGACCTCGCGGATAGCGCTCAGCGGCGAACTGAAGCCGCCCGAGGCGATGGTCTGGTACATCCCGGCGACCTCGATCGG
>JAGPES010000490.1 GCA_018057015.1 Pseudomonadales bacterium
CTGTCCCGGCCCCGGTCGCGGGTCGGGCAGCTCGCTGAGCACCAGGGACGAAGGCGGTCCGTATTCGCTGCAGACAATGGCGCGCATATCGCGATGTTACTCCCGGGTGCACGGATGCGAGCCGCAATCTACGCCGCGGCTACGCGGTGAGTAAAGCGCGCGGGCATTACGGGCTCGCAAGATTCGCGCCCGCCTCGCGCACGCGCACCAGGGTGGGCTGCGCGTCCTCGATCTGCCACGCCGGGAAGTTCGAAATGCTGGTGTACACCGCCCCGTCCTCGTCGATCTCGATGTCGCGCGTGAACGAGCGCTGGCGGGCGAGCGGGTACACCTTCCAGGTCTCGCTGGCGATGTCGAAGCGCAGCAACGTATCGGACTGGTTGCCATTGACCCATACCACGCGGCGCGCGCGGTCCACGTTCAGCGCGTAGGGCGTGTCGCTGCGAACCGGCAGCGGCCAGGTGTCGAAGCGGTGCTGCGCGGTGTCGTAGCGCGCGATCAGGCCCGAGGAGAAGCCGGTGATCCAGGGATTGCCTGCCGCATCGCAACGCAGGCGGCGCGGTCCGGTGAAGGGCGTGGGAATGGCTTGCACCTCGCCCGAATCGGGGTCGATGCGCACGATGTCGCTGGCGTAGAGCCGCGTCACCCACACGGTGCCGTCCGGCGCGATGTCGATGCCGTAGGGCATCGGGAAGCCGGTGTTGTCCCAATCGTACTCGGGTGGCTCGCCGACATCGCCGCGCCCGAGGCGCCACTTCACCACGGCGCTCACCACGCGTTCGCGCAGGCTCCGCGGTGGCAGGTCGTAGTAGCTGAACTCCTGCCTCGCGCGGTCGAACATCGCCACCTGGTTGCTTAGCGCCAGCGTGAACCAGACGCGATCGCGCGCGTCGATGCGGATGGTGTGCGGATAGAAACCCTCGTCCATCGTCCACTCGGTGAAGCGCTTGCTCACCGGATCGAATTCGAGCAGCGACTGTGCCATCGATGGCGTGATGAAGATGTGTCCGTCGGTGGGGGACAGCGCGAAGGAGTGCACGCCCAGGTAGTTCTCGACCTTCGGGTAGCCCGCCGCAAAGCGGTTGCCGAGGATCCCGCCGAGCGGGGCGCCATCGGCGTGCGGAATGCGGTACACGCGGTATTCACCCGACAGCGGGTCGAGCTCGTAGATGCGATCCATCAGGTTGTCGCCGACGTAGACCATGCCGTTGGGATGGAGCAGGAAGTCGTGCATCTGAGACAGCGAGTCCCCGATCGGCCACTCGGTGATCTCCACGCCGGCGAGGTGCGGCTGCCACGGCTCGAAGTCCGGCAGCAGTCCGGGTCGGTTGCGGATCGCATCGAAGCGCGCGCTCAGGTAGCGCGCCAACGGTCGGCGGAACTCGTGGGCCATCTGTGCCCCGTAGCGGTTCATGCGGTCGATCACGTCGCGCCACTCCTCGCGCGAGCGGGCCTTGCGCATGAACGGCGAGGCCTGCTGGTGGCAGAAAGCGCAGTGCAGCAGGAAGTGCTCGCGGGCACGGTTGTCGCCGTCGAAATCGAGCAGCGAGAGCCAGAGGTTGGCAGGCCTGGACTCGGCGAGGGCGAGTGGATCGGTCTGCGGCGCGAGCACCAGTTCCGGTGCCTCGTCGCCGCGCACACCCTGCACGCGAGTGTCGACGTAGGCGGGCTTGCGCACGCGCAGGTCCACCAGCGCGGGCGTATCCTCGAAGACGAGCTTGCCCGCCGCGTCGCTGAAGCGCGTGACCTGGGGGGCGGCCATGTTGATCTGGCCGGGGGCGGGGTACCCGTTGTCCGAGGTGTCGGTCGGAGCGCCGCCGATAGCGCTGCGCGTGACCATTGCGTTGGCAACGGGCGTGCCTGCGCTGTCGCGCACAACGAGCTCGATCGCGGTGGTACCCGCGCCGAAGGCCAGGGCACAGATTCCCAGAAGCGCGGCTGCCAGTCGCATGCGCCTGTCTCCCGTTGGGTGTCGGCATGATGGTGACCGTTCACAGGGCTGCGTGCAAACCGCCACGGCCGCACGGTCTCGGCTATAGTGTCGCCTCGGGCAGGCAGAATCGGGAGTAAACCGGCTTGGAACAACTGACCACGATCGAGCTGGCGAAGGAGTACATGAAGTTCTCCGCCGCCCATTTCACGATATTCTCCGCCACGGAGCGCGAGCGCCTGCACGGCCATAACTTCAGGGTGGCCGCCAGTATCACCGCGCCGGTGGGCGACAACGGCATGTGCTTCAGTTATCGCATCCTCAAGGACAAGCTGGAGCAGCTGTGCGACGAACTGGATGAATACATGCTGCTGCCGGCGCTGTCGCCGCACCTGCGCATCGGCGAGCAGGGCGCGCAATACCGCGTCGAGTTCGCCGCGGAGGAGCTGTTCTTCCCGCGCAGCGACACCCTGCTGCTGCCCGTGCGCAATTCGACGGTCGAGGAGTACGCCCGCTACCTGATGCAGCGCCTGCTCGAGGACAGCGCGCTGATCGGCGAACGTGACATCCGCGAGGTCGGCATCAAGGTTTCCGCCGGCCCGGGCCAGTGGGGCACCAGCCACTGGCGCAGGGACTGATCCATGAAGACACTCGTCATCACCGGGGGCAGCAAGGGCATCGGGCTCGCCACGGCGCGACTGTTCGCCGTCGAAGGCTACCGCGTCGTCAACATCTCGCGCAGTCCCATCCCGCTGGCGGGCGCGGTGCAGCTGGGCATCGACATCGCGGAGCCGGAGTGGGTTTTGCGCCATGGCGATGCGGTGCGCACCGCCGTGGCCGGCAGCGAGAGCATCGCGCTGGTGCACAACGCAGGCCTGCTGACCAAGGACAGCGTCGCGAGCGTGGAAGCGGCGGCGCTGCATCGCTCGCTGCAGGTGAACGTGGTCGCCTGCGTGCAGCTCGACCAGCTGCTGCTCCCGCTCATGGGGGCTGGCTCCTCGATCGTCTACGTCGGATCGACGCTGGGCGAGAAGGCGGTGGCGGGTTCCTGCGCCTACGTGGTGTCCAAGCATGCGCTGATCGGCCTGATGCGCGCGAC
>JAGPES010000489.1 GCA_018057015.1 Pseudomonadales bacterium
CGACGCCACCGCGGCAACGCGCGCGCAGCAGGCCCCCGCCGAAGCGCCGCCCCGTCCGCCGCGCGGTAGCCACCTCAAGGTCGTCAAATAAGGAACGCAGATGCCCAGCCTGACCTGGAGCGATTCGCTCGCGAACAACCTGGCCCCGATGGACGAGACCCACCGCGAGTTCGTCGACTGCTACAACGCGGTCGCCTGCGCCGCGCCCGAGGACTTCCTGCCCGCACTCGACCGCCTGATCGCGCACACCGTGGCGCATTTCGATCTCGAGAACGGCTGGATGGCCGCGGTCGATTTCCCGGGCTGTCACCGCGGCGAGCATGATCGCGTGCTGGCGGTGATGCACGACATCCGAAAACGCGTCGAAAAAGGCGACCTGTTTCTCGGCCGACGGCTGATCGAGGAACTGCCGGCGTGGTTCGAGAACCACGTGAACGGCATGGACGCTGCGCTCGCCTTCCATCTGGACTCGATCGGCTTCGATTTCGAGCAGGGCACGCTCAAGCCGCTGGCCGAGGGCGAGCAGCGTGGCGCGGGCTGTGCCTGCGCGAGCATGAACACGCCCGAAGCGGCGAGCACGACGGCTGCGGCTACCGCGGCCTGAACTTCGCGCCGCCGCTCAGGCGGCGAGAAATGGAAAATCCACCGGCGGCCGCCGGCCGCACATCAGTTCGGCCAGCGCCGCCGCCGAGCCGCAGGACAGCGTCCATCCCAGCGTGCCGTGCCCGGTGTTGAGCCACAGGTTTGCCCGCCGACCACGGCCGATCAGCGGGACGTTGCCCGGCGTTGCGGGGCGCAACCCCGCCCAGTGTTCCGCGCGCTCGATGTCGATCGCCCCGGGGAAGCGGCTCTGCGCCCAGGCCAGGATTCCGGCGATGCGTTCCGGGCGCACATTGGTGTCGAAGCCGTTGAGTTCGGCCGTGCCGGCGATGCGCAGCCGTGATCCGAGTCGCGAGCACACGATGCGGCGCGACTCGTCGGTCAGGCTCACGCTCGGCGCCCGCGCCGGATCGGCGACCGCTGCCGTGATCGAATAGCCCTTGACCGGATAGATCGGCAGGCGCTCGCCCAGTGCCGACAGCAGCCGCGGCCCGTAGCTCCCCAGGCATACGACATAGGCGTCGGCGCGCAGCGTTTCGATCACGCCATCAGGCGTGCGTACCTCCACGCCGTCGATGTCATCACCGCTGGCCGCGGCGCGCAGGCGGACGATTTCGCGTTCCCAGTGCAGCGTCGCACCCTGCGCGGCGACATGCGTGGCGAGCGCCTGCGTGAACCGAAAGGCGTCGCCCGACTCGTCCCGCGGGGCATAGATCCCACCCGCCAGCGTCGCCGCCTGCGCGGCGAGCGCGGGCTCGATCGCCAGGCACTCGTCCCGGTCGCAGACACGCGCCTCGATGCCGAAGGACGCCAGACCGCGCACGCGCTCGGGCGCCTGGGCGAATTCCGCGGCGCTGTAGAACAGATGAAGGATGCCGCGCTCGAGCTGGTCGTACTCGAGTCCCAGCCGCGCGCGCAGCGCCCGCAGTTGGCGCCCGCTCCAGGTGGCCAGCGCCGCCACCGCGCGCGTATTGCGATGGGCGCGCGACGGCAGGCACTCGAGCAGGAAGCGCGCGCCCCAGATCCATTGCGCCGGGTCGCGCGTCGGGCGGAACTTGAGCGGCGCATCGTCGCGCCCGAGCCAGCGCAGGATCTGCCATGGTGCGCCCGGATTGGCCCAGGGTTCGGGGTGGCTGATCGAGATCTGTCCGCCGTTGGCGAAGCTCGTCTCGCGTGCGGCCTCGGGCTGGCGATCCACCAGGCTGACCTGGAAACCGGCCTGCTGCAGGTACCACGCCGTCGTCACGCCGGACAAGCCGGCGCCGAGGACCATGACGCGCATGCGCGGGCGTTGCGGAAGAAGGATGTGCGGGGGCAAGGAAGGGCGTCGGTGGTCGGCGGGGCCGTGATCGGGGTCGATGATACCCCTTGGTGCAAGGTCGATAAACCACGGCGCGGCGCCGGCTCGCGCTTGCCGATGCACTTTTGTCCGTGCGCTTGCGGCGTGGAACCGCGATAATTCGCGTCTGTCCGTCCTGTACGTTTTCGTGGAGTTCCCAATGCGCCGAGTCACCCTAACCCAGTTCCTGATCGAGCAGCAGCGCGCCGGGCGCATCAACCCCGAGCTGCGCCTGCTGATCGAAGTCGTCGCGCGCGCGGTGAAGGCGATCAGCGTCAACGTTTCCAAGGGCGCGCTCGCCGGTGTGCTCGGCGAGGCCGGCACCGACAATGTGCAGGGCGAGGCGCAGAAGAAGCTCGACGTCATCGCCAACGAGATCCTGCTGCAGGCCAACGAGTGGGGCGGCCACCTTGCCGCGATGGCCTCGGAAGAGGTCGAGACGGTGCACCAGATCCCGTTCGACTATCCCAAGGGTGGCTTCCTGCTGCTGTTCGATCCGCTCGACGGCTCGTCCAACATCGACGTGAACATCTCGGTCGGCACCATCTTCTCGGTGCTGCGCAACCCGCCCGACCACACCGAACCGACCGAGGACGACTTCCTGCAGCCCGGGTGCGAGCAGGTCGCCGCCGGTTATGCGGTGTATGGGCCGTCGACCCAGTTCGTGCTGACGGTGGGCAAGGGCGTGCACGGCTTCACGCTCGACCGCGAGATGGGCAGCTTCATCTACACCCAGCCCTTCATGGCCATCCCGGAAGACACCCAGGAGTTCGCGATCAACGCCTCGAACGCGCGCTACTGGGAGCCGCCGGTCAAGCGCTACGTCGACGAGATGACGCTGGGCAAGAGCGGGCCGCTCGGCAAGGACTACAACATGCGCTGGGTGGCGTCGATGGTCGCCGACGTGCATCGCATCCTCACCCGCGGCGGCATCTTCATGTACCCGATGGACGAGAAGTGCCGCGACAAGGGCGGCAAGCTGCGCCTGATGTACGAAGCCAACCCGATGGCGATGCTGGTCGAGCAGGCCGGTGGTGCGGCGTCTACCGGTCGCGAGCGCATCCTCGACCTGCAGCCGACGCAACTGCAC
>JAGPES010000050.1 GCA_018057015.1 Pseudomonadales bacterium
CGGGGCTGCCCCCGAGCGTGAACGTCGCGTGGCGGTCGAGCCCCAGCAGCATCGTCAGCCGCGGCAGGCTCTCCGCGAGGGCGGCGCGCAGCGTGTGGGGCGGATTGACCACGAACACGCCGCTGCCGTAGAGGCCGTGCGCGGCGTCGGCCGCGCGCACCACCAGCTCGGCGCGCAGCCAGCGTTCGGGGGCAAGCGCCGCGAGCCGCGCCGGCAGCTCGCGCGATTCGCGGCGCGGGATCATCGGGTACCACACCATGTAGACGCCGGTGGCGAAGCGGCGCAGTGCCTGCTTCAACGCATCGGCCAGGCGCACGTAGTCGTCACGCACCTCGTAGGACGGGTCGATCAGGACCAGCGCGCGGCGCGGTTCCGGCGGCAGCAGGGCCTTCAGCCCGGCGTAGCCGTCCTCGTTCAGCACGCGCGCCGGCACCGGGCCGGCGGCGAACTCCTGTTCCAGCAGCGCGTAATCCGCCGGGTGCAGCTCGTGCAGCCACAGGCGGTCGCCGGGGCGCATGCGCATGCGCGCGATCCACGGCGAGCCGGGGTAGTACTTGAGGCGGTGGTGCGGGTTCAGCGTGCGCACCAGCTCGACGTAGCGCGCCAGTGCCTCGGGCAGCACGCCGGCGTTCCAGAGCTTCTCCACGCCGTCGACGTGCTCGCGCTTCTCGGCGGCGTAGCCCTGGGTGAGCGTGTAGCGCCCGGCGCCGGCGTGCGTGTCGATGTACCAGAAAGGCTTGTCCTTGGCGCCCAGGTAGTCGACCAGCTGCAGCAGCACCACGTGCTTGAGCACGTCGGCGTGGTTGCCGGCGTGGAAGGCGTGGCGATAACCGAGCATTTCAGCGCTTTGTGCAAACCGCGGCGTGTGCCGTGCGCTGCGGTGCGGCGCGGCGCTCGCGATGGCCCGTGGTGCGGCGTTCGTTCATGGCTTGCGATCCCGGGGGGCGAGCGGGCAGTCTAGCCGGGATCGGCCCGGGTTGCGCCAAACGGGAGGGACAACAATTGCAGCAGGGTGTGCCGCGCACGGTGGTCGCGCTGGGCTTCGTCAGCCTGTGCATGGACACCTCCTCCGAGCTGATCCACAGCCTGCTGCCGGTGTTCCTGGTGGCGGGGCTGGGCGCCAGCCCGCTGGCGCTCGGGCTGATCGAGGGCGCGGCCGAATGCCTCGCCAGCGTGATGCGCGTGTTCTCGGGCGCGCTCAGCGACCGCAGCGGCCGGCGCAAGCCGCTGATCCTCTGCGGTTACGGGCTGGCGGCGCTCAGCAAGCCGCTGTTCCCGCTGGCGGGCTCGGCCGCGGCGGTGTTCGCCGCGCGCGCCATCGACCGGCTCGGCAAGGGCATACGCGGCGCGCCGCGCGATGCGCTGGTGGCCGACGTGACGCCGCAAGCCTCGCGCGGCGCCGCCTACGGCCTGCGCCAGGCGCTGGACACGGTGGGTGCGGTGCTGGGGCCGGCGCTGGCGATCGCACTGATGTACCTGCTGGCGGACGACGTGCGCGCGGTGTTCTGGGTTGCCACCGTGCCGGCGCTGCTCGCCGTCGCGGTGCTCGTGCTGTTCGTGCGCGAACCGGCGGCGGTGCGGCCGCGCGCAGCGACGCAGCGCTTCAGGCTCGACTGGCTGCGACCGGGCGCCGTGCCGGGCGGTTGCCGCGCGGTGATCGCGCTGGCCATGCTGCTGGCCCTGGCGCGGGTCGCGGAGGCCTTCGTGCTGCTGCGCGCGAGCCAGCTCGGGCTGGCCACGGCCCTGGTGCCGCTGGTGCTGATCGTGATGAACGTGGCCTACGCGCTCAGCGCCTGGCCCGCGGGCGCGTGCTCCGACCGCTTCGGGCGCAGGCCGGTGCTGGCCTGCGGGCTGGGCCTGCTGCTGCTCGCCGACCTGCTGCTGGCGCGCGCCGCCGGTCCGTGGACGGCGTTGCTCGGGGCGCTGGTGTGGGGGCTGCACCTCGGGGCCACGCAGGGACTGCTCGCGGCGCTGGTGGCCGATCGCGCCCCGGCGCAGGCGCGCGGCGCGGCCTTCGGCTGGCTGCACCTGGGAACGGGGCTGGCGGCCGTGCTCGCCGGCGCGCTGGGTGGCTGGTTGTGGACGCGCTTCGGCGCGGGCGCGGCCTACGCCGCCGGTGCCGCGTGCGCCGCGCTGGCGCTGGTGCTGCTCGCCGCGCTGCCCGCGCGCGACGCGGCGCTCGCGTTACGTTGAGCGGGCCGGGGCGGCGATGGATTACACTGGGCACGGATCGAGCACCGGTCGCGCACAGCGCCGGCAAGGGCGCGGGGAGGCCAGCGCGTGAGATTGCTATTGCTGATGACGGGCAACGAGCTGATGAGCGGGGTCACGCTGGATTCCAACTCCGCGCTGATCGCGCAGAAGCTCGCGCCCCTCAACCGCCAGGTCGCCGCCAAGGTCACGATCGGTGATGACTTCGCGCTGCTGTGCGCGGAACTGGAGCGGCTCGCGGGCCTTGCCGACGTGCTGATCGTCAACGGCGGTCTAGGGCCGACCAGCGACGACCTCACCGCCGAGGCGCTGGCGAACGTGGCCGGAGTCCCGCTGCAGGAGAGTCCCGACGCGCTGGCGCACCTGCAGGCGTGGTGCGGCCGGCGCGGGCTGGCGCTGAACGCCGCCAACCGCAAGCAGGCGCTGCTCCCGGCGGGCGCGGCGATCGTGCCCAATGCGGTCGGCAGCGCGGTCGGTTTTCGCCTGCGCCACCGCGACTGCGAGATCGTGTGCACGCCCGGCGTGCCCTCCGAATTGCGGCAGATGCTCGACGAAGAAGTCGTGCCCTGGCTGGCCGCCGAGTTCCCCTCGAGCGAGCGCGTGGTGATCACGCGCTTGCAGCTGTTCGGCATCGGCGAGTCCTCGCTGCAGCAGCGCATCAGCGAGGAATTCCCCGACTGGCCCGCGCATATCGAGCTGGGTTTTCGCGCCGGGGCGCCGACGCTGGAGCTCAAGGTCTCGAGCTTTCGCAGCGCCGACGAGGCCACGCGCGTGGCCTGCGAGCAGCGCCTGCGGGAGATGTTCGCCGAGCACATCATCGGCAGCGGCGACACCAGCCTGCAGCGCTGCGTGGTGGAACTGGCCGCCGGCGCCGGCAAGCGGCTCGCGACCGCGGAGTCCTGCACCGGCGGCCTGATCGCCTCCCTGCTGACCGAGGTGCCCGGCGCCTCGCAGGTATTCGACGCGGGTTTCGTGACCTACTCCAACCGCGTCAAGGAGTGCGTGCTGGGCGTCGCCGCCGACACCCTGGCGCGCGATGGCGCGGTCAGCGAGGCCGTGGTGCGCGAGATGGCGCAGGGCGCACTCTCGCGCAGCGGCGCCGACTACGCGGTGGCGGTCTCCGGTGTCGCCGGTCCCGACGGCGGCACGCCCGACAAGCCGGTCGGCACGGTGTGGATCGCCTGGGGCAGCGCCGCGCGCCTGCGCGCGCGCGAGCTCTGGTTCCCGGTCGCGCGCAAGCTGTTCCAGACCATGGTCGCCGCCACCGCGCTGGACCTGCTGCGTCGCGAATTGCTCGGGATCGGGACCGAGCCGCGCTACCTGCGCGAGCGCGTGCGCAGGCGCTGAGCGATGGACATGCCCCACACCCCCGCCGCCGCACCCGCGGACGAACTGCCGGCACCGGAGCCGCTGGGCGTGATCGAGGAGGTGCACGGGCCGGTGGTCGACATCCTGTGCACCCGGCTGCCGCCGCTGCACCAGGCGCTCTACGTGCGCGCGGACGGCGACCATTACCCGCTCGAGGTGCACCGCCACCTCGACGAATCGCGCGCCCGCGCGGTGGCGCTGCACGGCACCTCGGGGCTGCGCCGGCATCTGCCGGTCTTCGACAGCGGCGGGCCGCTCGTGGTGCCGGTGACGCCCGACTGCCTCGGGCGCCTGCTCGATCTGTTCGGCAACCCGCTGGACGGCGGTGCGCCACTCGTCGCCAGCGGCATGCGCCCGATCGTCGCGGCTCCCGGACCGCTCGACGAGGCGGCCGGCGTCGGCGAGATCCTGCCGACCGGCATCAAGGTGATAGACCTGCTGTGCCCGTTCGTGCGCGGCGGCAAGACGGGCCTGTTCGGCGGCGCCGGCGTGGGCAAGACCGTCCTGATCATGGAGTTCATGCACGCCATCGTGCACCTGCATCGCGGTGTGTCCGTCTTCGCCGGGGTGGGCGAGCGCATCCGCGAGGGCCACGAGCTCTGGCACGACATGCAGGACGCCGGCGTGATGCCGCGCACGCTGATGGTCTTCGGCCAGATGGACGAATCGCCGGGCGTGCGTTTTCGCATCGGCCTGTCGGCGCTGACCTATGCCGAGTACCTGCGCGACCACGTGGCGCGCGACGTGCTGTTCCTGATGGACAACGCCTTTCGCTTCATCCAGGCGGGCAGCGAGCTCTCCGGGCTGCTGGGGCGCATGCCCGCCACCGTGGGTTACCAGCCGACGCTGCTCTCCGAGGTGGCGGAACTGCAGGAGCGCATTTCCTCCACGAGCCGCGGCAGCATCACCGCGGTCGAGGCGGTCTACGTGCCGGCCGACGACATGACCGACCCGGCCGTCGGCGCGATCCTCGCGCACCTGGACACCACCGTGATCCTGGCGCGCAACCAGGCCGCCAAGGGCATCTATCCGGCGGTCGACCCGCTGGCTTCCGGGAGCCGCCTGATGGACCGGGTCACGCTGGGCGACCGCCATTACCGCGTGGCGCAGGGCGTGCGCGAGCACCTCGCGCGCTACCGCGAGCTGGAGGACATCATCGCGATGCTGGGCATGGAGGCGCTGTCGGAGTCGGACCGGCGCATCGTGCAGCGCGCGCGCCTGCTCGAGCGCTACCTGACGCAGCCGTTCTTCGTGGTATCGGAGCACACCGGCATCGCCGGCGCCTCGGTGCCGCTGGCGGTCACGCTCGGCGACTGCGAGGATTTCATGCGCGGGCGCTACGACGACATGCCGGAAGAACACTGCTACATGCGCGGCGCGATGGAGGGCCCGTGACCATCACGCTGTACCTGCAGAGCGCCGTGCGCAGCGAGGACATCGCCGGCGTCACCAGCTTCGTCGGCACCGATGCGAGCGGCAGTTTCGGCATCTGGCCCGGGCGTGCGCGCTTCATGACCGTCCTCGACTACGGGCTCTCGCGCTACCGCGGCGCCGACGGCCGCTGGTGCCACCTCGCCTGTCCCGGTGCGGTGCTGTACCTCGCAGGCGACCGGCTCACGGTGAGCACGCGCCGATATCTCCTCGACCACGACTACGACCGCATCTCGGGGATGCTCTCGGGCCAGCTGGCCCGCGAGGAGGAGGAACTCAGGAGCCTCAGGCAGAACGTGCAGAACCTGGAGCAGCAGCTGTTGCGGCGCCTGCGCCAGCTCGACCGGTGGCAGGCATGAGCGACGAACAGTGGCGCCGCGGCGTCGACCGTGACAGCGAGCGGCTGCGGCGTGCCGAGCGCGGCAGCCGCTCGCTGCTGGCGCAGTCGGTGTTCCTCGGCAGCCTGTCGGTGCTGTTCGTGGCGCCCCTGCTCGCCGGAGCCTACCTCGGCCGCTGGCTGGACGGCCTGGGCGAGGACTACACGGTGCGCTGGACGCTGAACTGCATCCTGCTCGGGCTGGTGCTGGGAGCGACCAACGTCTATCTCTTCGTCAGGAAGCACTGGTGATGGAAACCGCCGCCGTCGTGTTCAGCCTCGGAGGCTTCGGCATCACCACCACGGTCGTCACCACCTGGGGCCTGCTGCTGCTGTTCTGGATCGTGTGCCGGCTTGCCACGCGGCGGCTCTGCGTCGAGCGGCCCGGACTGCTGCAGACGGCGCTCGAGGGCGTGGTGCAGGCGTTCGAATCGGCCATCGACAGCGTACTGCCCGGGCGTGCGGGGACCCTGCTGCCCTTCGTCGGCACGATCTGGCTGTTCCTCGTGGTGGCCAATCTCACCGGGCTGGTGCCGGAGCTCGATTCGCCGACCGGCGATCTCTCGGCCACCGCCGCGCTGGCCTTCCTGGTCTTCCTCTCGACGCACTGGTACGGCATCCGCAGCGCGGGGCTGAAGAACTACGCACGCCATTACCTGAGCCCGAGCCCGATACTGCTGCCATTCCACCTGCTGGGCGAACTCTCGCGCACCCTCGCGCTGGCGGTGCGGCTGTTCGGCAACATCATGAGCCTCGAAATGGCGGCCCTGATGGTATTGTTGCTGGCGGGATTCCTGGTGCCGGTGCCGGTGCTGATGCTGCACATCGTCGAGGCGCTGGTCCAGGCGTATATTTTCGGCACGCTGACGCTGATCTACATCGCCGGCGGCATGCAGTCCCGCGAAGTGGCGCAAGGCCGCGCCGCTGCCGATCCGACCGATGCAGGAGGACACACGACATGAGCGACATGCACTGGTTTGCGCTGGTCTCGACCGCGGTGGCGGCGATCGCCATCGCGCTGGGGACCATGTTCCCGGCGCTGGCGATGGGCCGCGCGATCGCCCAGGCCCTGGAGGCGCTCGCGCGCCAGCCCGAGGCGGAAAAATCCATCACGCGCACGCTGTTCATCGGCCTGGCGATGATCGAATCGCTGGCAATCTACGTGCTGGTGATCGTGCTGGTCATCATCTTCCGCAACCCGTTGCTCGAATACTTCCTGGACTAGCAGGAGCCGCTCATGGAGCTGGACTGGACCACTTTTGTCCTGGAAATCGTCAATTTCCTGGTCCTGGTCTGGATACTCCAGCGCTATCTCTACCGGCCGGTGCTGGCCACGCTGGCGTCGCGCAGGGCCGGTATCGAGCGCGTGCTCGCCGAGGCCCGGGCGGCCGAGGAGCGCGCCAGCGCGCTGAAGGTCCAGTTCGAGAGTCGCCTCGCCGACTGGGAGCAGGAAAAGGCCGCCGCGCGCGCGAGCCAGGAAACCGGGCTGGCCCTGGAGCGCGAGCGCCAGATGGAGGCGCTCGCGGACGCCCTCGCCGCCGAGCGCGAACGCAACGCGGCCCAGGAAGCGCACCGCCAGGAAGCGCTGCGGCGCGAACTGGCGGCCGAGGCCGGCGCCCAGGCGCGGCGCTTCGCCAGCGCGCTGCTCGGCAAGGTTGCCGGGCGCGAGACGGAGGCGCGCCTGGTCGAGCTGTTCGTCGAGGAGCTTGGTGCCCTGCCCGAGGAACGCCTGGGCACCCTGCGTGCCGGGCAGAACGGTCATGCCCGCGGCGTCTTCGCCACCGCCTACCCGCTCCCGGAGGCACTGCGCGCGCGGCTCGCCGCGGCCGTGGAGGCGCGGCTCGGCATGCGCGGGGAATTCGACTTCGTCGAGGACAGCCGCCTGGTGGCCGGGGTGCGCCTGTCGCTCGGGGCGTGGCAGCTGGACTTCAGCGTGGCCGGCGAACTCGGCGTCTTCGCGGAGAGCGAAAGCCTTGGCCACTGAGCGTTCGCCAATCGCCGCCGGCGCGGAGCGCCGCGCGACGCCCGGGGCGTACCGCCCGCAGCTGCGCGTCAGCGAGATGGGCCGGGTCGTGGCGATCGGCGACGGCATCGTCTGGGTCGAGGGGCTGCCCTCGGCGGCCATGAACGAGGTGCTGCGTTTCGCCGATGGCAGCGAGGCGCTGGTTTTCAACCTCGGCAGCCGGCGCATCGGCGCCATCCTGCTCAGCCAGAAGGACGGCCTCGTCGCCGGCGCCTCGGCGCACCTGACCGGGCGCAATCTCGACATCGGCGTCGGCGACGATTTTCTCGGCCGGGTGGTGGATCCGCTGGGGCGCCCGCTCGACGGCGGGCCGGCACCGCGGCCGCACCGCCGGCGCGGCCTCGAGGTGGCGTCGCCGCCGATCACCGCGCGCGATTTCGTCACCCGTCCGCTGCTGAGCGGCAACCGCATGGTCGACACCATGATCCCGATCGGCCGCGGGCAGCGCCAGCTGATCATCGGCGACGCCGGCACCGGCAAGAGCTCGCTGGCGCTCGACGCCGTCATCGCGCAGAAGGGCGGCGACGTGCTCTGCGTCTACGTGCTCATAAGCCAGAAGCGCTCGGCGGTGGTCGCGACCGTGGAAACCCTGCGCCGCGCCGGCGTGCTGGACATCAGCTGCGTGGTGGTCGCCGAGGCCACCACCACCCCGGGCCTGAAGTTCCTGGCGCCCTTCGCGGGCTGCACGCTCGCCGAGGAATGGATGTGGGGCGGACGCGACGTGCTGGTGGTCTACGACGACCTCACCACGCACGCGCGCGCCTACCGCGAGCTGTCGCTGCTGCTGCGCCGCCCGCCGGGGCGCGAGGCCTATCCCGGCGACGTCTTCTACCTGCATTCGCGGCTGCTGGAGCGCTCGACCTGCCTCGCGGCGCACTGCGGCGGCGGCAGCATGACCGCGCTGCCGATCGTGGAGACCGAGCAGGGCGAGATCGCTGCCTACATCCCCACCAACCTGATCTCGATCACCGACGGCCAGGTCTACCTCGATCCGGCGCTCTACGCCCGCGGCGTGCTGCCCGCGATCGACATCACGCGCTCGGTCTCGCGCATCGGCGGCAAGGCGCAGCTGGCGGCGATCAAGACCGAGGCGGGGCGCATGAAGCTGGATTTCCTGCAGTTCCTCGAGCTCGAGGTGTTCACGCGCTTCGGCTCGCGGCTGGAGGCGGGCGTGGAAGCGAAGATCCGTCGCGGCCGGCTGCTGCGCGAGCTCCTCAAGCAGGAACGCCTGGCGCCGCTCGGCCCCGAGCAGCAGCTGGCGTGGCTGGTGGCCTACAACGAGGGCTTTTTCGACGCCTGCGAGGGTCCGCGGGTGCAGCGCCGGCTCGCCTGGCTGCTCGCGCGCGCAGCGAGCGCGGGACCCGGGCTCAGCGCCGGTCGCGAGGCGTGGCGCGAGTGCGTCGAGGCGTGGGCCCGGGAGGCGGACGATGAGCCGCCGGCGTGAGCTCGCCAGGCGCATGGAGGCGCTTTCCGACATTGCCGGCATCATGTCGGCGATGAAGGGCCTGGCGCTGATGGAAATGCGCATCCTGCAGGAGTTCCTCGGCAGCCAGCGCCGCATGGTGGCGGGTATCGAGGCGGCGGCCCGCGACTTCCTCGCCTGGCACGCCGGGGCCGGCGGCGAGCCGGTGGCGGGCGCTGGCGGGCTGTGCGTGCTGGTGGGCTCGGAGCAGGGCTTTTGCGGCGACTTCAACGAGGCGCTGCTCGCTGCCTCGCAGCGGCTGCTGGACAGCCCGGGGGCGGCGCCGCGCCGGGTCGTGGTGGGCCAGCGTCTGGCCGGGCGCAGCGCCGGGAGCGAGGACGTCGACCTGGCACTGCCCGGCGCCATCGTGGCCGACGAAGTGCCCGCCGTGCTGCTGCGCCTGACCCGTGAGCTCGGCGAGCTGCTCGCGCGCGGCGAGCCCGCCGCGCGCAGCCTGTCGGTCGTGTACCACTGCGACGCCGCGCGCGAGGTCCGCCTGCGCCGCCTGCTGCCGCTCGACGCGCCACCCGCCCCGGCCGACAGCCCCCGCCACCCCGCGGAACTGACGCTCGCGCCCGCCGATTTCCTCAGCGGACTGACGCGCCACTACCTGCACGCGGTGCTGAACGAGGTGCTCTACAGCTCGCTGATGGCGGAGAACCGCCAGCGCCAGGCGCACATGGACCGCGCGCTGCAGCGCCTGGACGAGGAAACGCAGAAGCTGCGGCTCGCCTGGAACAGGCAGCGCCAGGAGGAAATCACCGAGGAGATCGAGGTGATCCTGCTGTCGGCGGAAATGATGGGCCTGGCCGGTCAGCGGCAATAGCGAAGCGCAGTTGCATGAACTTCCGACTGGGCGCGCTGGCGCTCGCCGCCATCCTCGTCGTCCTCGCCGCGTGCGGTCGCGCGCCGGCACCGCCCGACAGCCCTGCCGCCGCGCCCGCCGACGCCGTGCGCGGCCGCGTAGCGGCGCACTGGTTCGGCCGCCAGTGGCCGATGAATTTCCTGGCGGGCTTCCGGCGCGAGCAGGTGGCCGCGGATTTCCGCCAACTGGTCGACGACGGCTTCGACACGGTGGTGTTGCTGGTGGCCTGGGGCGACTTCCAGCCGGTGTACGCGCCGTGCTGCACCTACGACGAACGTGCCTTCGAGCGCCTGCGCTTCCTGCTCGACCGCGCCGACGAGGCCGGGCTCAAGGTGATGCTGCGTCTGGGCTACAGCTGGAGTTTCCATCCGCAGGCGGGCGACGTCCTCGAGCGCCAGCAGCGCCTGCTCAACGACGGGCAGGCGCGCGAGGCGTTCTTCGGCTTCCTGGGACGCGTGTCGAAGGAGGTCGAGGGACGCGAGGGCGTCGTGATGGCCTTCATGAGCTGGGAGGACCTGTGGTTGCGCCGCGTGGACGGGAGCGCTGCCGGCACCTGGTCCGAGTACCTGGCCACGCTGTCGCCCCAGGTGGCCGCCCCGGCGGGGCTGCCTGACGCCGCGCGCGACCCCCGGCTCTTCAACGGCTACTGGGACTGGCTGGTGATCGGGAAGTTGCTGGAGCCCGCGATGCCACTGTTCCGGGTGCTGTCGTTCGAGGCGCGTGTGGATGACGAGCCCCTCGTCGAACCAGGCCCCGACGGGCAGCCGGTGGTGACCGGGTGGATCGGTCACGACGGCATGATGCGGATGCCGCCAGGGCATCCGCTGACGATCTACTGGGCGCCGTTCTGGGGGGCAGACAACCAGGGTGAGCAGCTGCCGGCAACGCGCAGCCTCGCGCTGCTGGACGCCCTGCTGGCGCGGTCGCAGCGCATGTCGGCAAGCCCGCTCTTCATCGACCAGTTCAATTTCGTGGACAACACCGTGGGCCACGGTCACAACGCCGTGATCCGGCCCGGGGAAACCGCCGACTTCCTGCACGGCGCGGTATGCGTCCTGAAGCGCCGCGACGTGCTCGGCTACGGCATCTGGACCGTGCGCGACTACGCCGAGAGCCCCCTGTACAACCCCGCTTTCGGTTACGGGCTGGACGGCTGGCGGCTCGAAACCGCGGCGGGTGCGCCGCAGCAGGCGCTGGAAGGGCTGGCGAGCGGCGACTTCCAGCTGCGCCTGGTGGCCGGCGACCGGCTGGCACAGCACGTGGCACCGAAGCAGCGCGGACGCCTGCCCCGCGCCGGCGATTCGCTGCCCGATCGCGTCTGCGTCGAGGCCGAGGTGCGCACGCCGGGCGTCCTGTTGGCGCGTGCCGGCGCCGGGCCGGCGATGCTGCGCTTCGACGGCTCCGGGCTGCAGCGCCGCTGCGCCGACATCGTGGCGCAGCCCGACGACGCCGGTCTCGCGTTCGCGCTGGAACTGCGCGACGGGGAACTCGCGCTGCGCGAGGCGATGCTCTTCGACCACGTCCAGTACGGCGGCATCCGCGATCTCGACGGTCGCCCGGGTCCGCTGCTGGAAGCGGTGCGCCGCATGAACCGGGATTTCCGCGCCGGGGCGGCGCGCTGCGAATGACCGGGGGCCGGATGATTCGCGCTCAGGGCAGGTCGAGGATGCGCGCCGTCGCGCCGGGGTCAGCCACGGGGCGCCCCACCGCGCGGCACAGCGCCACGGCGCGCCGCGTGAGCTCCGCGTTGCCGGGCTGCCCGGCGCCGAGGTGGTCCTCGAGGCCGGTGTGCAGGTGGCCGCCGCGCTCCAGCGCAAGGCGCGCCACCGGCGTCGCGAACAGATCCCCGCCCATCACCGCCACCGACCACGGCAGCGTGCAGCCGGCGAGCTCCATCATCTCGAGGTAGGCGTCGAGCGCCTTGGCGGTCGGCGGCAGGCCGAAGCTCACGCCGCTCGCGCCGCCGAAATAGCCCGCCTCGCCGCCGAAGTAGAACTTGATCATGCTGCCGCGCGGGATGCGCCCCAGGCGCCAGTAGGTGAGCGCGTTGCGCAGGAAGCCCGGCTCGTAGATCGCGATGCTCAGGCCGAGCCCGAGGCGCGCGCCCTGCTCCAGCGCGGTTTCCATGTCGGCGACCGTGTTCACGTACGGGAAGCTGTGCGGGCTCGGCGAACCGTCGGCCTCGGCCCATCCGAGCAGCGTGCAGCCGGGATCGAGCAGGCCGATGCGGATCGCGCCGGCCGCGGCGAGGATCTCGATGTGGCGCAGGCGCTCGTGCATGGTCGCGCCGCCGCCGATGGTCGGGTACAGCAGCGCGTCGGGCCGCTGCGCCAGCACCGGGCGGTAGCTGGCGAGGTAGCGCGCCGCGGCTTCCTCGGCGGGCAGGTCGAACTCGCCCGACGGCGCGTGGCTGTGCACGATCGCGGCACCCGCGCGCAGGCAGTCGAGCGCATCCGCGGCGATGCCTTCCACCGTGACCGGCACGTGCCGATTGCGCGCCGGCCCGGTCACGCCGTTGATCGCGACTTCGATGATGACGGGGCCGGCGGGTGTCATGTGCAGGTCTCCTGTTCGAGGTGGATGCGCACGGCCTCGAGGAAGCGCGCCGCCTCGCCACCGGTGACCGCGCGGTGGTCGAAAGTGAGCGAGAGCGGCAGCAGCGGCTCCACCGCGGGCAGGCCGTCGCGCGCCACGACCCCGGGCGCGATGCGCCCGGCCCCGAGTATCGCCACCTGCGGCGGCGCCACCACCATCTGCGCCGTTTCGCCGCCGATCGCGCCGAAGTTCGACAGCGTGATCGTGGCGTCGCGCAGCTGCGCCGGTGCGATGCCGCGCGCGGCGACGGCGTCGCGCAGCGCGCGCACCGTCTCGAGCAGCACCGTATCGTCCAGGCCTTCGGCCGCCGCGATCACCGGCACGAACAGGCCATCGGCGGTGTCCACCGCGAGGCCGAGGTTCACGGTGTCGTGGCGCAGCACGGCCTCGCGTTCGCCATCGAACCAGCAGTTCAGTGCGGGTTCCACGGCGCAGGCGTGCAGCAACGCGCGGATCAGCCGCAGCAGCGGGCGATCGCGGCCGTGCCAGGCGCGGATGCGCGCGCGCAGCGTCACCGAGGCCGGCACCACCGCACGATGCGCCGCGCTCATGCGCGCGGCCATCGCGCGTCGCGCGCCGTGCAGGCTCTCCCAGCCGGCAGCCGCCGGCGCGCCCGCGGCCGCGGCGGCGCGCTGCACGTCGGCCACGCTGATCACGCCATCGGGTCCGCTGCCGGTGATGCTCTCGAGCTCGCAGCGCAGCTCGTGCGCCAGACGGCGCGCCGCCGGCGATGCGCGCAGGTGCTGCATCGACCCGGCATCCGGGGCGGGTGTGGCGGCGACCGCTGCGTGCGCACGTGGCAGCTCGCCGACCACGGCGCCGGTGTCGGCCTGCGCCGCCGTGGTGAAGGTGACCAGCACCGCACCGACCGCGATGCGATCGCCTTCCGCCGCGCCCAGCGTGGCGATGTGTCCGCTGCGCGGCGCCGGGATCTCGACCACGGCCTTGTCGGTTTCCACCGAGACCAGCGGCTGGTCGGCGACCACGTGATCGCCCGGCGCCACGTGCCACTGCACGATCTCGGCGTCGCGCAGGCCCTCGCCGAGATCGGGGAGCCGGAATCCGGTGTCGCTCATGGGTATCGCATGACCTCGTGCGCGGCCTCCAGG
>JAGPES010000051.1 GCA_018057015.1 Pseudomonadales bacterium
GGGTTTCCACCTGCAGTCGCCGGCATTCGTGGCGGCCCTGGCCTACCTGTTCGTGGTCATGGGCCTCGGGCTCTCGGGGATGATCAACCTGGGCTCCGGCGTGATGGGCAGCGGCGAGGCCCTGGCGCGCCAGGGCGGCTACCGCGGCTCGTTTTTCACCGGCGTGCTCGCGACCGTGGTCGCCAGCCCATGCTCGGCGCCGTTCATGGGCACCGCGCTCGGCTTCGCGATGACGCAACCGCCGGCGTACGCGCTGGCGATCTTCGCCGCGCTCGGGCTCGGCATGGCCGCGCCCTTCGTGCTGCTGACGCTGAGCCCCGCGCTGCTGCGCCGCCTGCCCCGCCCCGGGCCCTGGATGGACGGGTTCAAGCAGTTCCTCGCCTTCCCGCTCTATGCCGCCGCGGTCTGGCTGCTGTGGGTGCTGGGCAACCAGACCGGCGTGAACGGCATGGCGGCGGTGACCGGCGGCTGTGTGCTGATCGCGCTGGGGCTGTGGTGCTGGGAACATGCGAAGCTGCACCGCCGGGCGCTCCCCCTGCGCCTGCTCGGCGCGCTGATCTGCGTGCTGGCGCTGCTGGTGCTGCGCTCGCCGCTGCTCGACGAGCGCCCTGCCGCCCGCGCCGACAGCACCCGCGCCTGGGAAGACTACAGCCCTGCCCGGCTGGAGACGCTGCGCGCGGCAGCCACGCCGGTGTTCGTCAACGTCACGGCCGACTGGTGCATCACCTGCCTGGCGAACGAGCGGATCGCGCTGTCTTCCGACGCCGTGCTGGCGGCGTTCCGCGAGCGCGGCATCGTCTACCTCAAGGGCGACTGGACCAACAGCGACCCGCAGCTCACCGCCCTGCTGCAGGCGCACGGCCGCAGCGGCGTGCCGCTGTACCTGTTCTACCCCGCCACGGTCGATGCACCGGCCACGCTGCTGCCGCAATTGCTGACACCGTCGATCGTGCTGGAGGCCATCGCCACACGCTGATCCTGCTTGATTTTTGCCGAACTTGTACGCATCGTGACCGAACTGCCCCGTTCTATGGACGGGACAGGTGAATTGCGGCAGAATCGTGCCAGCTTCCCGACAACCCCCGCAGCGGCTTGCTCCGCGAGCAGAAATCCTCATGGCCACGATCCTGGTGCTGCACGGCCCGAACCTGAACCTGCTGGGCTCCCGGGAACCGGAAACCTACGGCAGCGTGACGCTGGAGCAGATCAACCAGCGCCTCGCCGGCATCGCCGTCGGCGCGGGCCATCACTTGCAGACGCTGCAGAGCAATGCCGAGCACGTGCTGATCGAACGCATCCACGCGGCGCGCTCGGAGGGCATCGGTTTCATCGTGATCAACCCGGGCGGCTTCACGCACACCAGCGTCGCGCTGCGTGACGCCCTGCTCGGGGTCGCCGTCCCGTTCATCGAAGTGCACATTTCCAACGTCCATGCGCGCGAGCCGTTCCGCCGCCATTCGTATTTTTCCGACGTCGCCGTCGGGGTGATCTGCGGACTCGGTCCGCTCGGATACGAACTGGCGCTGCAGGCGGCGATCGCGCGCGTCACACCAGCAACCTGAAACAGTGAAGGGCACGCCATGGATATCCGCAAGATCAAGACCCTCATCGAACTGCTCGAGGGCTCCGATGTCACCGAAATCGAAATCTGCGAGGGCGAGGAGTCGGTGCGCATCAGCCGCGGCCACGTCCAGCCGATGTACGCCGCGCCGGTCGCCATGCCGATGGCTGCCGCGCCCGCAGCGCACGCCGTCGCCCCCGCGGCAGCGCCGGCCGCGCCCGCGGCTGCGGCCGAACCGGCCGGCCACCTGTTGCGCTCGCCGATGGTGGGCACGTTCTACCGTTCGCCCTCGCCCGGCGCCAAGGCCTTCGTCGAGGTCGGCCAGAGCGTGAAGGCCGGCGAGGTGATCTGCATCATCGAGGCCATGAAGATGATGAACCACATCGAGGCCGACAAGGCCGGCACGATCGGCGCGATCCTGGTCGAAGACGGCCAGCCGGTAGAGTTCGACCAGCCGCTGGTGAGCATCGTCTGACCACCGGCCACCGCCCCAGCACAGGATCGCCACATATGCTCGAGAAAGTTGTCATTGCGAACCGGGGCGAGATAGCGCTGCGCATCCTGCGCGCGTGCCGGGAACTCGGCATCCGTACTGTCGCGGTGCATTCGAAGGTCGACCGCGACCTGATGCACGTGCGCCTGGCCGACGAGGCCGTCTGCATCGGCCCCAACCCCTCGGCGCAGAGTTACCTCAATGTGCCGTCGATCATCAGCGCCGCCGAGATCACCGACGCCGTCGCCATTCACCCCGGCTACGGCTTCCTCGCCGAGAACGCGGATTTCGCCGAACAGGTCGAGAAGAGCGGCTTCGTCTTCATCGGCCCCACCGCCGACGTGATCCGCCTGATGGGCGACAAGGTGCGCGCCAAGGAGGCGATGAAGGCGGCCGGCGTGCCCACGGTGCCCGGCTCCGACGGCGCGCTGCCCGAGGACAGCGACGAGATACTCGCCATGGCGCGCGCGGTGGGCTACCCCGTGATCATCAAGGCGGCGGCCGGCGGCGGCGGCCGCGGCATGCGCGTGGTGCACAGCGAGGCGGCACTGCTGAACTCGGTCTTCGTGACCCGCAACGAGGCGCAGGCCGCCTTCGGCGACGGCACGGTGTACCTGGAGAAGTTCCTCGAGAACCCGCGCCACGTCGAGTTCCAGGTGCTGTGCGACGGCAAGGGCGGCGCGATCCACCTCGGCGACCGCGACTGCTCGCTGCAGCGGCGCCACCAGAAGGTGCTGGAAGAGGCGCCCGCCCCGGGTATCGCGGACGCGCTCAAGCGCGCGGTGGCGGAGAGTTGCGTGCAGGCCTGCCTGAAGATCGGTTATCGCGGCGCCGGCACCTTCGAGTTCCTCTACGAGAACGGCCAGTTCTTCTTCATCGAGATGAACACCCGCGTGCAGGTCGAGCACCCGGTGACCGAGGCGATCACCGGCATCGACATCGTGCGCGAGCAACTGATGATAGCGAGCGGGCAGCCGCTGTCGATCCGCCAGGAAGACGTGCATTTTCGCGGCCACGCCTTCGAGTGCCGCATCAACGCCGAGGACCCGAAGACCTTCGCGCCGTGCCCCGGCAAGGTGCACCGCTTCCACGCCCCGGGCGGCAACGGCATCCGCGTCGACTCCCATCTCTACAGCGGCTACACCGTGCCGCCGAACTACGATTCGCTGATCGGCAAGGTGATCAGCTGGGCTGACGACCGTCACGGCGCCCTGATGCGCATGCGCAACGCGCTCGACGAGATCGTGGTCGACGGCATCCGCACCAACATTCCGCTGCACCAGCAGCTGGTGCGCGACGAGGCCTTCCGCCACGGCGGCGTGAGCATTCACTACCTCGAAAAGAAACTGCAGACCTGAGCCTACATGGGCTGGCTGCAACTGCGCCTGGTGGCGACCGCGGACCGCGTCGAGGCGGTGGAAGAGGCGCTGCTGGGGGTCGGCGCGTTGTCTGTCACGCTGGCTGACCACCGCGACGCGCCCATCCTCGAGCCCGGCGTGGGCGAGACGCCGCTGTGGCCCGAAGTCGACCTGGTCGCGCTGTTCGACGACGCCGCCGACCGTGACGCGACCGGCGCGGCGCTGGCTGCACTGCTGGGTGAAGCGGCGCGCGAACTGCCGTGGGAATACCTCGAGGACCGCGCCTGGGAGCGCGAGTGGCTGCAGCACTTCGCGCCGCTGCGCTTCGGCGAGCGCTTCTGGGTCTGCCCGAGCGGCACGGCAGCGCCGGACCCGGACGCCATCGTGATGCACCTGGATCCGGGACTCGCCTTCGGCACCGGCACGCACCAGACCACGGCGCTGTGCCTGGAATGGCTGGCGACGCATGCGCTGGCCGGTCGCGACGTGATCGATTACGGCTGCGGCTCGGGCATCCTCGGCGTGGCCGCCCTGCTGCTGGGCGCCGCGCGCGTGCGCGCGGTCGACATCGATCCGCAGGCGCTCACCGCGACCCGCGACAATGCCGGGCGCAACGGCATCGATCCCGCGCGACTGCTGGTCGGCGAGCCCGCGCTGCTCGCCGGCGCCGGACCCGCCGACCTGCTGCTGGCCAACATCCTCGCCGGCCCGCTGATCGAGCTGGCGCCGCGGCTGGCGGCACTGCTCGCGCCCGGTGGCAACGCGATCCTCTCGGGCGTGCTGGCGACGCAGGCAGACGCCGTGTGCGCGGCCTGGCTGCCGTGGTTCACGCACCTCGGCACCGCGCAGCGCGACGAATGGTGCCGCATCGACCTGCAGCGCTCGGAGCGCCCGGCCCCGTGTCGGCCCTGATCACACGCTGCCCGCTGTGCCAGACCGCGTTCCGCGTTACGGCGGCGCAGCTGGACGCGGCCGCAGGGCTGGTGCGCTGCGGCGCCTGCAACCATGTGTTCGAGGCCGGACGGCAGCTGGTGGCGGCAGAGCCCACGCTGAACCTGCCGCCCGGGCTGATGAAGTCCTCGCCCGCCCCGGCAGGGATCGACGAGAGCTACATCCGCGAGCTGCTGCGCGAGGGACCCGAAACGCACGCGCCGGCATGTGCGCCGGCCGATGTCCCGGCGCCCGCCACCGACACCGACGAGGCCGGCAGCGCAACGGCGGCCGAGGCAAGCCGCGCCGGCGCCGATGACGAGGCCGCGCGTGCCGACGCGCAATTGCCCGCCGCGCCGCCCTTCGCCCGGGCGCCCATCGAGATAGGGACGCCTGCCGCGGCGCCCGCGCGGCGGCGCGTCGGCTGGCTCCTCGGCTGCGTCGCCGCCGCCCTCGCGCTGCTCGCTCAGCTCGCGTGGCAGGACCGCGACCGGCTGCTGCGCGATCCGCACTGGCGCCCGCGACTCGAGACGGCCTGCGCACTGCTCGGCTGCACGCTGGCGCGCCCGCACGACACGGCGCTGATCCGCAGCGACGGCCTGGTGATCAGGCCGGCCCCCGGGCGCGCGGACGTGCTGCTGGTCGATGCGCTGATCAGCAACCTCGCGGCGTATCCGCAGCCCTGGCCGCAGCTGGAAATCGTGTTCTCCGACATGCAGGGCCGCGCGCTCGCGGGTCGCGTGTTCACGCCGGCGGAGTACCTGCCGGGCGCGCCGCGCGGCGACATGCCGGTGCGCCAGGCCGTGGCGGTGCATCTCGAGATCCGCGATCCCGGCGCCAACGCCACCAACTACCGCCTGTTCGTGCGCCCCGCCGCCGGCCCCGGCTGAGCGCGGGACCCCGGGCGCCGGGGCGCCGCAATGGCGGTGCAATTCCGGCTTCCCCTTTTAATCACCCGCGGCGTGCCGCTATCATTCGCCCCCCCTGAGGGGCATCCCTTGTTCACGTTCCGCGAGAGGCGTTCATTGCTGCGCATCGGTTCTTCTTGCGTCGACACGCGGGTGGTGCTCGCGCCGATGGTCGGCGTGACGGACCACCCGTACCGGCACCTGTGCGTGCGCCTCGGCACGCGGCTGGCGATCGCCGAGATGGTGTCGGCCGACACGCGCCTGTGGAGTGCGCCCGCCTCGCGGCGGCGCCTCGCGGCGGACAGCCACGGAGGGCCGCGCTGGGTGCAGATCGTGGGCAACGAGCCCGCGCAGATGGCCGAGGCCGCACGCCGGCAGGCCGCGCTCGGCGCCGCGATCATCGACATCAACATGGGCTGCCCGGCGAAGAATGTCTGCCGCAAGGCGGCAGGCTCCGCGCTGCTGCGTGACGAACGGCTGGTGGGCCGGATTCTCGGCGCCGTGGTGAACGCCGTGCCCGGGCTGCCGGTCACGCTGAAGATGCGCACGGGCTGGAGCCCGACGATGCGCAACGGCGTGCGCATCGCGCGCATTGCCGAGGACTGCGGCATCCGCGCGCTCAGCGTGCACGGGCGCACGCGCTCCTGCCGCTTCGAGGGCAACGCCGAGTACGACACGATCCGCGACATCGTCGCCGCGGTGCGCCTGCCGGTGATCGCCAACGGCGACATCGACTGCGCCGCGAAGGCGCGCGCGGTGCTCGATCACACCGGCGCCGCCGCGGTGATGATCGGCCGCGCCGCGCAGGGCCGCCCGTGGCTCTGCGGCCAGATCGACGCGGAACTGGCCACCGGCGTCGCGCAGCCGGAACCGGCGCGCGAACTGCTCGAGCAGCTGATGCTCGGGCATCTGCAGACGCTGCACGAGTTCTACGGCGAGACCGCGGGGACGCGCATCGCGCGCAAGCACGTCGGCTGGTACCTGGCGCAGCGCGCCGGAGCGCGCGAATTCCTGCGCGAGTTCTACCGTCTCGGCAGCGCGGCGACACAGCTGGCCGCGCTGGGCGATTATTTCTCGGGGGCCAGGGCAGCATGAGCCACATCAGTCACGCACCGGATCTGCGCCCCGAAGCCTGCGCCGGCGAGGCCGGCGGCACGCCGGCGCAGTCCGGGTCGCCGCCGCTGCGCCAGAGCGTCGAGCTCGCGGTGAACAACTACTTCGAGCAGCTCGACGGGCAGATGGTCACCGACGTCTACGACATGGTGCTGGCCGAAGTCGAGGCGCCGCTGCTGCAGGCCGTGCTGCGATACACGCGCAACAACCAGACCCTCGCCGCGACCGTGCTCGGCCTGAACCGCGGCACGCTGCGCAAGAAACTCAAACGCTACGGAATGCTGTGAACATGAGAGATAATCCGGATATCGTTGCGGTGCGCCGCGCCCTGATCAGCGTGTCGGACAAGACCGGCGTGGTGGAATTCGCCCGCGCGCTCGCGCAGCTCGGGGTGGAAATCCTCTCGACCGGCGGCACGCACAAGCTGCTGGCGGCGAACAGCGTGCCGGTGCGCGAGGTCTCGGACTACACCGGCTTCCCGGAGATGATGGACGGCCGCGTGAAGACGCTGCACCCGCGCGTGCACGGCGGCATTCTCGGCCGGCGCGGCGAGGACGATGCCGTGATGGCGGCGCACGGCATCGCGCCCATCGACCTCGTGGTGGTGAACCTCTATCCCTTCGAACAGACCGTGGCGCGTCCGGACTGCGACCTCCCGACCGCGATCGAGAACATCGACATCGGCGGCCCGACGATGGTGCGATCCGCGGCGAAGAACCACCGCCACGTCGGCATCGTGGTCGATGCCGCCGACTACGGGCGCGTCGTCACGGAGCTGCAGACGGCCGGCGGCACCACGGCCGCCACGCGCCTGGACCTCGCGACGAAGGCCTTCGAGCACACCGCGCGCTACGACGGCGCCATCGCCAATTACCTCGGCGCGCTGGACCCGACGGGTGCGCGCAGCCTGTTCCCGCGCACCTTCAGCCTGCAGTTCGCGAAGGCGCAGGAGATGCGCTATGGCGAGAACCCGCACCAGGAAGCCGCGTTCTACGTCGAGCACCAGCCGGGCGAGACGTGCATCGGCACCGCGCGGCAGCTGCAGGGCAAGGAGCTCTCGTACAACAACATCGCCGACACCGACGCGGCGCTGGAGTGCGTGAAGCAGTTCCATGACACCCCGGCCTGCGTGATCGTGAAACACGCCAACCCCTGCGGCGTGGCGCTCGGCGCCACGGTGCGCGAGGCCTACGAACAGGCCTGGGCCACCGACACCGAGTCCGCCTTCGGCGGCATCATCGCCTTCAACCGCGAGCTGGACGAGGAGACCGCCACCCTGATCGTCGAGCGCCAGTTCGTCGAGGTGATCATCGCCCCGGCCGCGAGTGCCGGCGCGGTCAGCGCCGTGGCCGCGAAGAAGAACGTGCGCCTGCTGACCTGCGGCGCGCTGCCCGAGGCCAGCGCGCCGCGTCTCGATTTCAAGCGCGTCACCGGCGGCCTGCTGGTGCAGGACGCGGACCTCGCGCTGTACGGCGAGCTGCGCGTGGTCAGCGCGCGCGCACCCTCGGCAGAGGAAATGCGCGACCTGCTGTTCGCGTGGAAGGTGGCGAAGTTCGTGAAGTCCAACGCGATCGTCTACGCGCGCGACAACCGCACGATCGGCGTCGGCGCCGGGCAGATGAGCCGGGTGAACTCGGCGCGCATCGCCGCGATCAAGGCCGAGCACGCGGGCCTCGCGGTCGACGGCGCGGTGATGGCATCGGACGCCTTCTTCCCGTTTCGCGACGGCATCGACAATGCCGCGCAAGCCGGCATCCGTGCCGTGATCCAGCCCGGCGGTTCGATGCGCGACGAGGAGGTGATCGCCGCCGCCAACGAGCACGGCATGGCGATGGTCTTCACCGGCATGCGGCACTTCCGCCACTGAACCGCGCGAGGAACCGGGCAATGAACGTCCTGATCATCGGCGGCGGCGGGCGCGAGCACGCGCTGGCGTGGAAGGCGGCGCAGAGTTATCGCGTGGACACCGTGTTCGTGGCGCCCGGCAACGGCGGCACGGCACGCGAGCCCGGCGTCGAGAACGTCGCGATCGACGTGATGGACTTCGGGCAGCTCGCGCAGTTTGCGCGCGACAACGCGGTGGGGCTCACCATCGTCGGCCCCGAGGCGCCCCTGGTCGGCGGCGTGGTCGACTACTTCCGCGCCGCGGGACTGCGCTGCTTCGGCCCGACGCGCGGCGCCGCGCAACTGGAAGGCTCCAAGGCCTTCACCAAGGACTTCCTCGCGCGCCACGGCATCCCGACCGCGCAGTACGGCACCTTTACCGAGATCGCGCCCGCAGAAGCCTTCATACTCGCGCGCGGCGCGCCGATCGTGGTGAAGGCCGATGGCCTGGCGGCGGGCAAGGGCGTGATACTCGCCGACGACGTCGACACGGCCATCGCGGCGGTACGCGACATGCTCGCGGGCAATGCCTTCGGCGAGGCCGGCCACCGCGTGGTGATCGAGGAGTTCCTCGTCGGCGAGGAAGCGAGCTTCATCGTGATGGTTGACGGCACCAACGTGCTGCCGCTCGCGACCAGCCAGGACCACAAGGCGCGCGACGACGGCGACCGCGGACCCAATACCGGCGGCATGGGCGCCTACTCGCCGGCACCGGTGGTCACGCCCGCGATCCACGAGCGCGTGATGCGCGAAGTCGTCATGCCGACCGTGCGCGGCATGGCGGCCGAAGGCAATGTCTACACCGGCTTCCTGTACGCGGGACTGATGGTCGCGCCGGACGGCACGCCGAAGGTGCTCGAATACAACTGCCGCTTCGGCGACCCGGAAACCCAGCCGATCATGATGCGCCTGAAGTCCGACATCACCGCGCTGTGCGATGCCGCCCTCGACGGACAGCTCGACCAGGTGAGCGCCGAATGGGATCCGCGCGCGGCGCTCGGCGTGGTGATGGCCGCCGGCGGCTATCCCGACAGCTACCGCAAGGGCGACGTGATCGAGGGCCTGCCCGAACACGCGGCCGCGGACAGCCACGTGTTCCACGCCGGCACCCTGCTGCGTTACGACGGGGCAGTGGTGACCAATGGCGGGCGCGTGCTGTGCGTCACCGCGCTCGGCGACACGGTGGCCGAGGCGCAGTCCCGCGCCTATGAGGCCTGCGCGGGCATCCGCTGGGACGGCGGTTTCTACCGCCGCGACATCGGCCACCGCGCCATCGCGCGCGAGCGCGCGGGCCGCGAACCGTAGGTCCGCATTCATGTGGGTCGGCATTCATGCCGACTCGTGCCTTCCCGGGTGCTGCTGTCGCCATGAATGGCGACCCACAGATGTCCGCTTGAAAGCGGACCTACGGTTCGATGGGAGCGACGGCGATCGGGGTGAGGCCGAACCAGCGGTGCATCGCGAAGCGCGACGCGTAGATCAGCGGCGTGATCGCGATCGCGAGCGTGAACTTCAGCGTGTAGCCCGTGATCGCGATCCCCGGGATCGCGCTGACCGGCGCCGGCGGCAAGGCCGGGTCGGCGAAGATCTGCCGGCCGAGCGAGAAGGCCAGGTAGCTCACGATGAACGAGTCGATGAACTGCGAGATCACCGTGCTGCCGGTGGCGCGCAGCCACACCAGGCGCTGGCCGGTCAGACGCTTGAGGAAGCCGAACACCGCGATGTCGCTCAGCTGCCCGACGAGGTAGGCGCACAGCGAGGCGATGTACATGACCTTGGCCGAACCGAATATCGCGTCGAACTGGTCCGGGCGCACGTTGTACGGCGCATCGAGGTAGGGCATCGCCTGCGCGATGTTGATCACGCCGAAAACGAACAGCGCCGCCGCGAGCCCGAGCCAGGTGATGCGCCGGGCCGCGCGCGGCCCGTAGTACTCGTTGACCAGGTCGGTGAGCAGAAAGGTGATCGGGAAGGTCAGCATGCCGCAGGTGTGCTCGATCGCGTCGAAGCCGAACAGCGTGAACGGCAGCGGGATGCGGAACAGCTTGATGCCGACGATATCGGCGATCAGCAGCGAGGCGATGAAGATCGTCGCGAGCCAGAGGTAGACCTTCTGGGCGCTGCTGAAGGCATGGGGTTCGTGTTGCACGGCTGCGCTCCCGGTTCCGTTGCTGGTGCTGCGCGCCCGCGGCTCAGTTCGCGGGCACCGTGCGGCCATCGGCCCACGCGCGCAGGGCCTCGATGCGCTCGGCCATCGTGACCGCGAGCGGCACGGTGGCGCGGATCTCGGTCAGCAGGTGCGCGCTCGCGAGCGACGCCTGCTCGGCCGCCGCGCGGTAACGCGCGCTCACCACGACCTGCTCGATCTCCGCCCCCGAGAAGCCCTCGCTGATGCCGGCCAGCGTGCCCACGTCGATGCCCTCGGGATCGGTATCGCGACGGCGCAGGTGGATGCGGAAGATCTCGGCACGCGTCGCCTCGTCGGGAAGGTCCACGAAGAACAGTTCGTCGAAGCGTCCCTTGCGCAGCAATTCGGGCGGCAGCGCCGACACGTCGTTCGCGGTCGCCACGACGAACACGCCGTCGCGCTGCTCCGCCATCCAGGTCAGCAGGCTGCCGAGCAGCCGGCGCGACACGCCCTCGTCGGTGTCCGTACCGCCCACGCCCTTCTCGATCTCGTCGAGCCAGAGCACGCAGGGCGCCATCAGCTCGGCCGAGCGCAGCGACTCGCGCAGGTTGCGCTCGGTCTCGCCGATGTACTTGTTGTACAGCGCGCCCATGTCCAGGCGCAGCAGCGGCAGGCCCCAGGCGCCCGCGACCGCGCGCGCCGTCAGGCTCTTGCCCGCGCCCTGCACGCCGAGCAGCAGCACCCCCTTGGGCCGATCGAGCGCGCCGGCCTCGCCGGTGGCGGTCGCCGCCTCCCGGCGCTGCTCGAGCCAGGCGCGCAGGCGCTGCATGCCGGCGACGCTGACAAACTGCTCGGTGCGGTACTCGAAGCTGAGCACGCCGTCGAGATCCATGAGCTCGAACTTGGCGCGATTGATCTCTGGCAGCGCGGATTCCGCGATGCTGCCGTCGTCGAAGATCGCGCTGCGGATCAGGCGCGCGCAATCGGCGTGCGTGAGACCGCGCAGGCTGCGCGTGAGCTGGCCCAGCGTGCGGTTGTCGGTCTTCACGCGCCGGCCGCCGTTGGCCGCCTGCCAGCGCCGCGCCTCCTCGCGCACGATGGCCATGATCTCCTCCTCGTCGGGCAGGGACAGCTCGACGCGGGCCGCGAGACGCGTGAGCTCCGGCGGTATGTCGAGCCGGTGGCTGAGCAGCACCAGCGTGTGCGCCACCTCGCGATAGCGCAGCGCGACGTCCTTGAGCAGCCGCACGGTGCGCGGATCCGCCAGGTAGGGATGGATGTCGCACAGCACGAACAGGCCCGCCTCGCGGTGCGCCTTGATAGTTTTCAGCACGGCATCGGGCTCGAGCAGCGCCTCGGCGGCCGGCAGCTCGCCGAAACCCAGTCGCTGCAGGCCGTCGGTCACGGACCACACGAACAGCGGCAGCGCCTCCTTGATCGCGAGCCGTGTCAGGAGCTCGCGCGCGCGGTTCTCGTCGTGGGTCTCCACCACCAGCAGCGGCACGTGCGAGCGGATCAGGAGCTGCAGGTCCCGGAAATCGCTGATTGCCTCGGACGGCGGATCCTGCGTCATCCGGCCACCACGCGCAGTGCCTGCATCCGCGCCGCGATCTGCTCCGGGGTCAGGTCCTCGATGTGGGTCCCGACGATCCACACATGCCCGAAGGGATCGCGCAGCGCGCCGTTGCGATCACCGTAGAACTGGTCCGCGACACCGCGCAGTTGCACGCCGCCGGCCGCCAGCGCGCGCGCGAAACAGGCGTCGACGTCGTCGACGAACAGCCGCACCGCGACCGAGGTGCCGGCCAGCGAGGAAGGACTGCGCTGCGGGCTGCCGCCGAGCTCGTCGGCGAGCAGGATCACGGAGTCGCCGATGCGGATCTCCGCATGCCCCACGAGCCCGTTACCGGCATCGAGACGGAACACTTCCTCGGCGCCGAAGGCGCGGCGGTAGAAGTCGATGGCCGCGGCGGCTCCACGCACGCTCAGGTAGGGCGTGACCGTGTGAATGCCCTCGGGCTGGCTCTTGACCGTCATTGTTATCGTCTCTCCCCGGTGCGAACGGATGGCCCGATGATACCCGCGACGCGGCGCCGCAGCCCACCCTGTTTGGCGACCGCTGCGGCGCACTATAGAATCCGCGCATCGAACCGTCAGTAGCCTCGACATGCAACGCCAGCTATCACTGCTCGACCATCTCGTGATCGGACTCGACCGGGCGCGCCGCTTCGCGACCGGCGAGGCGCCGCCGCCGGTGCGCCCGAGCCCGGCGCTCGAGGTCGCGGAGCCCGAGCTGGATGCCGCGCAGATGCGCCACGTCGCGGGCCTGATGCGGATCAACCACACCGGCGAGGTGTGCGCGCAGGCGCTCTACCAGGGGCAGGCGCTCACCGCGAAGCTCGACGCCGTGCGCAGCGGCATGCGGCAGGCCGCCGACGAGGAGATCGACCACCTCGCGTGGTGCGAGGAACGCGTGCAGCAGATGGGCAGCCACACCAGCGTGCTGAATCCGCTGTTCTACGCGCTGTCCTTCGGCATCGGCGCGGCCGCGGGCGCGGTCGGCGACCGCTGGAGCCTGGGATTCGTCGCGGCCACGGAGCAACAGGTGTGCAAGCACCTGCGCGAGCACCTGGAACGCCTGCCGCCGCAAGACGGCAGGAGCCGCGCGATCCTGGAAAGGATGCTCGAGGACGAGGCGCGGCACGCCACGCACGCCCTCGAATCCGGGGGCACGGACCTTGCGCCGCAAGTCAAGGAATTGATGTCGCTGGTATCACGGCTGATGACCGCCAGCACCTATCGCCTCTAGGCATTCATCCCATGTGGGTCGGCATTCATGCCGACAGGTGCCTTCGGGCGTGCTGCTGTCGCCATGAATGGCGACCCACAGGTGCACCATCAGGCCCCCCGATCTCATGTGGGTCGGCATTCATGCCGACTGGTGCCTTCGGGCGTGCTGCTGTCGCCATGAATGGCGACCCACAGGTGCACCATCAGGCCCCCCGATCTCATGTGGGTCGGCATTCATGCCGACT
>JAGPES010000491.1 GCA_018057015.1 Pseudomonadales bacterium
AATACCAGCCGTTGGTGATGAAGGACGTGATGCACCAGATCCGCGAGGGCAACCAGTCCGTGGTCGGCCTGATGATCGAGAGCAACATCGAAGCCGGCAACCAGCCGATCCCGGCCGACCTGTCGCAGCTCAAGTACGGCTGCTCGGTCACCGACGCCTGCGTGGGCTGGGACACCACCGAAGAGATGATCCGCAAGTCGGCCGCCGTGCTGCGCGAGGTGCTGCCGAACCGGGAGCGGCGCGCATGAACCTGGTCGTGCTGGCTGCCGACGTCGACAGCGTCGCGCTGAAGAACGTCGCCAAGCTCACCGAGACGCGCGAGATCGAGCAGATCACCACGCGCTCGTTCCGGCTGCTCGGTGCCAAGCCGCACGAGGCGCTGGTCGCCACCTGCGCCGAGGGCGGGCTGGATCACGTGTGGCTGCCCGAAGGCCGCCAGTTGAGCGACTTCGGCCTCTTCGTCACCGACATGGACTCGACGCTGATCAACATCGAGTGCATCGACGAGATCGCCGACATGCAGGGCCTCAAGCGCGAGGTGGCGGCGATCACCGAGGCGGCGATGCAGGGCGAGATCGACTTCCGCGAGTCGCTCACGCGACGCGTGGGGCTGCTCGCCGGACTGCCGGAAAGCGCGCTCGCCGAGGTCTTCGATCACCGCCTGCAGCTCAACCCGGGCGCCGAGCGCCTGCTGCAGGGCCTGCAGCGCGCCGGTATCCGCACCATGCTGGTGTCGGGCGGCTTCACCTACTTCACCGAGCGCCTCAAGACACGCCTCGGCTTCGACTACGCGTACGCCAACGAACTGGAGATCATCGACGGCAAGCTCACCGGCCAGGTGCTCGGCGAAATCGTCGACGGCGAGGCCAAGGCCGCGAACCTCGAGCGCGTGCGCGACGAGCTCGGCCTCAAGCCCGAGCAGGTGATCGCGGCGGGTGACGGCGCGAACGACATCCCGATGCTGCGCGCGGCGGGGTTCGGCGTGGCCTTCCATGCCAAGCCGGTGCTGCGCGACGTGGCGCACTGTTGCCTGGATCACACCGGGCTGGACGGCATCCTGGACATCTTCGGCCCGGGCACGGAGTAAGCCGCCCTGCAGCACCCATTCGCGCCTCGCGGCGCTCCTGCATGAGGGCGTTCACCCTGTAGGAGCGCCGCGAGGCGCGGACACGGCCCCGTCGTATCCATCGACCACGTCGATCGCCGCACCGCGTCATTCGCGGCTTGCGCCGCTCCTACAGGGTGGTGCTTCCCGTGCTTTCCGCCTCGTTCAAGCGCCCCGCCTGCATTCGCAGCACGCGCCCGCAGCGGCGCGCGAGCGATTCGTCGTGGGTGACCAGGATCAAGGTCGTGCCCGCTTCGCGGTTGAGCGAAAACATCAGCTCGATGATCGCCTTGCCGGTCTCGGCGTCGAGGTTGCCGGTGGGCTCGTCGGCCAGCAGCACGCGCGGGTTGGGCGCAAAGGCACGCGCCAGTGCCACGCGCTGCTGCTCGCCGCCCGAAAGGTGCTTGGGATAGTGGCGCAGGCGGCTGCCGAGGCCGACGCGCTCCAGCCACTGGGTCGCCACTGCGCGCGCGTCGTTGGAGCCGGCCAGTTCCAGCGGCAGCATGACGTTCTCGAGCGCCGTGAGCGCGGGCAGGAGCTGGAAGGACTGGAACACGAAGCCGATCGATTCGCCGCGCCGCGCCGCGCGCGCGTCTTCGTCCAGGCCGAACAGGTCCGTACCCTGCAGCCGGACCGCGCCCTGTGTGGGAACATCGAGCCCGGCGAGCAATCCCAGCAGGGTCGATTTTCCCGACCCCGAGGCGCCGACGATCGCCACCGACTCGCCGGCGCCCACCGCAAAACTCACGTCCTGCAAAATGTGCAGGTCGCCCTGGCCGTCGGCCAGCCGCACCTGCTTGGACAAGCCATCGATTTCGATGACCGGAATGGAGAGTGCCGTGTCGCTCAGATTCATCGCTAGCTTCGTATTCATGTTGTTCTTTGCCGGCCTGGCCCAGGCCGCAGGAACCATCCTGGTCTGGGGTGACAGCCTGTCGGCAGGCTACGGCCTGGAAAAGGGCCAGGACTGGCCCACCCTGTTGCAGACGCGTCTGCAGGCCGAAGGGTTCCGCCATGTCGTCGTCAATAGCAGTGTATCCGGTGAGACCTCTTCTGGCGGTCGCACCCGGCTACCCGACGCGCTCGCCGAACACTCGCCCACCCTGGTGATCCTCGAACTCGGCGCCAACGACGGCCTGCGCGGTCTCAAGCCACAGCTGCTGGCGGACAACCTGGGCGCGATGATCGACGCCGCGCGCGACGCCGGCGCGCACGTGCTGCTGGTGGGCATGCGCATGCCGCCCAACTACGGCCCGGCCTACACGCGGCGCTTCGCGGCGGTCTTCGCCGACGTGGCCGAGGCGAAGCAGGTGCCGCTCGTACCCTTCCTGCTGGACGGCTTCGCCGACCGCCCGGAGCTCTTCCTGCCCGATGGCATCCACCCCACGGCCGAGGCGCAGCCACGCATCGTCGACACCGTGTGGACCGGCCTGCGCCCGCTGCTTGCCAGCGAAGGGACGAAGGCGGCGCGCAAGTAAGGCTCGACGTGCCTGGGAAGCGCGATTGCAGGGGCGCGGAAGTCGCAATTGCAGCGCACGAGCCCCACAGACGGCCGTCGCCGCCGAAACGTTCGATCGCGACTGGCGTCGCTCCTACAGGAACCGCAACGGCTGGGGCTCGCTGTAGGAGCGACGCCAGTCGCGATCGCTGCACGTGAGCGCCGCGGCTGGAGGGGAATGCATGCTGTCGTACGCCAGACCGCGGCCGCCCCAGCCAAGCGACGCCCGTAAGCCTTACGCCAGCACCACCCGCGCCGCGCCAGCAGTCATCTCGCCGACGATCGTCCCCGCCTCGCCCTGCTCGGTCTTGATCGCGGCCTGCACGGCCTCGACCGCTTCCGGTGCGCAGGCGATCAGCAGCCCGCCCGAGGTCTGTGGGTCGGTGACGAGCTTGCGCTGCCACTCCGGCGCAT